>JBQGCR010000436.1:0-3839 GCA_052038585.1 Kineosporiaceae bacterium | reverse complement strand
GATCGCGTCGGGCTGGATGCCGATGCTGCGCAGCGCGGCGACGGAGTGCTGCGTGGGCTTGGTCTTCAGCTCGCCGGACGGCCCGATGTAGGGCAGCAGCGACACGTGCAGGAAGAACACGTTGTCGCGGCCCAGGTCGTGACGGACCTGGCGGGCGGCCTCGAGGAACGGCAGCGACTCGATGTCGCCGACGGTGCCGCCGATCTCCGTGATGATCACGTCGACGTCCTCGGACGCCTGCGAGCGCATGCGCTCCTTGATCTCGTCCGTGATGTGCGGGATCACCTGCACCGTGTCGCCGAGGTACTCCCCGCGACGCTCCTTGGCGATGACGTTCGAGTAGACCTGACCCGTCGTCACGTTCGCGGACCCGACGAGGTCCACGTCGAGGAAGCGCTCGTAGTGGCCGACGTCCAGGTCGGTCTCGGCGCCGTCCTCGGTGACGAACACCTCACCGTGCTGGAACGGGTTCATGGTGCCCGGGTCGACGTTGAGGTACGGGTCGAGCTTCTGCATCGTGACCCGCAGGCCCCGCGAGCGCAGGAGTCGACCGAGGCTGCTGGCCGTCAGGCCCTTGCCCAGTGAGGAGGCGACGCCCCCGGAGACGAAGATGTGCCGGGTCAGGGAGTCCGACCGCCCGGAGAGTCGATGCGCGCGTTCCATCACGGGCTTCCACACTACCGCACCGGTGGCGGTCGCCCGGGACCGGGACGCGACGGCGACAGGGTCGCGTGACGTCAGCCGGGCGGGACGCACGGGGGTGCGTCGGCCGACGGCGCGCCCGCCGCACGGGTCGCGACCGGCGACATCGAGGGTGCGCCCTGCTCCGCCCGCAGGATCCCGACCACCGTCCCGCGGTCGAGCAGCACGGCCGCCCCCGCCACCACGAGCCCCGCGACGACGGCACCGCCGGCGGCCGCACCGGTCGCCGACACGACCCCGTCGCCCGCCAGGTCCAGCACGGTCGTCGCCACCCAGCGGCCGGCCACCGCGCCCGCGGCCCCCCCACCGAGGAGCACCGCCGACGTCGGTCGCGACGAGGGCGGCGCCAGCCCGCAGCGCCTCCTGGGCGACGAGGGGCTGGCCCTCCCACACGCTCGGCAGGACGGCGACGTCCGCGGCGGCGAGCAGGTCCGAGACGTCCGTGCGGCGCCCGAGGAGCCGCACGGGCAGCCGCTCGGCGGCGACCCGGGCGGAGAGGGCGGGCTCGAGCGGTCCGTCGCCGGCGAGGACGACGAGCGCGTCGACCCCGTCCGCGGCGAGCCGGCCGGCGGCGTCGAGCAGGGTCGGCAGGCCCTTCTGCTCGGCGAGCCGGGCGACGCACACGAGCAGCGCCGTCCCGTCGGGGACGCCGAGCCCGGCGCGGACCGCGGCCCGGTCGCGTCCCGGCGGCGGGCCGGCGGGCGAGGGGACGAGGGCCCGCGCGACGTCGCGCGCCCCGAGCCGGCGCACCCGCGCGCCGAGGTCGCCGGAGACGACGAGGACGGCGTCCGCGCCGCGGGCGACGAGCCGCTCGAGGACGCCGTAGACCCGGGCGGCCGCCCCGGCCGCGGGCGGGGCGGTGGGGAGGGGGACCACGAGGCGGGGGCGGTGCCCGCGGCTGCGCCGGGGCAGAACGGCGCGGGCGAGGGCCGCCAGCGCCCCCGCCCGCACGCCGTGGGCGTGGACGACGTCCGCCCGGGCGGCGAGCGCCCGCAGCGCGAGGACCGCCCGCAGGTCGCCCGGCGGGTTCGGCCGGTCGCTCACCGGCACCTCGACCGTGCGCGCGGGACCGAAGCCGAACGCCTCGAGCGTGGCGCGCGGCGCGGCGACGACCACGTCCCGGCCCGCGCCGGCGAGGCCCGCGGCGAGCGAGGCGGCGTGGCGGCCGACGCCGCCCGCGCTCGTGCCGAGGACGACGAGGACGCGGTGGGCGGTCACGGGCAGCCTCCTGGCTCGACGACGGTGGACCCCCGGCAGGGCCGGGCCCGGCCGGTCACGCGCGCACCCCGCGGACCGCGGTGACGGCGCCGCGGTCGAGCAGCGCCACGGTGGCGGCGACGAGCACGGTGCACGCGGCGGCCGCGAGCACGCCGGCGGCGACGGCGGGGCCGACCGCGCTCCCCCACGCGCCGAGGAGGGCGTCCGCGACGAGCCGGCCGGCGAGGGCCCCCAGGCCCGCCCCGAGGACGGTGACGGCGAGGGTCCGCGGCACCCCGGCGACGGCCGCGACCCCGGCGCGCGAGCGCAGGGCCGCGAGGAGGGCGAGGCCGGCGACGGACAGGCCGACGCTCGTGGCGCCGCCGAGGACGACGACGACGTCACCCTCGGCCACCCGCGGGGCCGCGAGGACGGCGACGAGCGTGACGACGAGCCAGCCGCCGGCGGTGGCGACGGCGGCCTCACGACCGGCGTGGACGGCGTAGAGCGCCCGTCCGGCGTGGGCGACGAGGGCCCAGCCGAGCAGTCCCGGCGCCATCGCCGTGAGTGCGGGGGCCATCCCGGTGACCGCGCCGGTGTCGATGCGGGCGAACACGTCCCGGACGGCGGGGGCCGCGGCGACGAGCACCCCGGCCCCCGCGGCGGCGACGAGGAGGACGGCGCGGGTGGTGCGCGCGGCGGTGTCGGCGAAGCCGGCGACGTCCCCCTCCGCGGCGCGCGCGGACAGCCGCGGGAACGCCGTCGTCGCGAGCGGGACGGCCAGGACGGCGTAGGGCAGCAGCCACACGGCCTGCACGTAGGCGAAGACGGCGATGGCGCCGCGGGTGCCCTCGCCGTTGGCGAGCCGGGCGAAGACGAGCACGCTCGCCTGCTGCGCGAGCAGGGCGACCAGGCCGGCACCGACGAGCGCGCGCGCCCGGGCGGCCACCCCGTCCGGGAACCGCAGCGTCGGCCGCAGCCGGACCCCCGTGGCGCGCAGCGGCCCGAGCAGGGGCAGGGTCATCGCGACGACGCCCGCGGTCGTGCCGCCGGCGAGCCACCAGAACGCCTGCGCCGGAAGGGCCTCCGGGCTGTCCTGCGTGCCGCCGGCGGTGGCCCGGAAGGCCAGGTAGCAGCCGATGACGACGACGCTCGACAGCAGCGGCGCGAGCGCCGGCCAGAAGAAGCGGCGGTGGGCCTGGAGGATGCCGGCGAGGACGGCCCCGATCCCGTAGAGCAGCACCTGCGGGGCGAACACGAGGAGCATCCGCACGGCGAGGTCGTGCACGCCGGCGCAGTCCTGCGGGCCGAGGAGGGCGCCCGTCACCGGCCCGGCGGCCAGGGCGAGGACGACGGACAGCGGCGCGAGGACGACGACCGCCCACGTGAGCAGGGCGGAGGCGATCCGGTCGACGTCGGCCGCGCCCCGGGTCAGCGCGCCGGCGACGAGCGGGACGACGGTCGCGGCGAGCGCCCCGCCGGCCGCCACCTCGAACAGGACGTTGGGCAGCTGGTTGGCGGTGAGGTAGGCCTCCCCCACGCACGTGCTGCCGACGCTGCCGGAGTAGGCGAACCAGCGCGCGAAGCCGGTGACCCGCGCGAGCAGCGTGACGGCCGCGACGAGCCCGGCCGACGCGAGCACGCCGCCCGCGGCGACCGCCACCGTGCGACCGGCACCGCGCCCGCCCGTCCCGCTCGCGTCGTCGGTCACCGCGCGGTCACCGCAGGGGTCACCGGGCCGACGGGCCGCCGCCGGGCGGCGGGGCGGGCCGCCGCCCGAGGCGGTCCAGCCCCCGCAGCCCGGGGGTGGACTCGATGACCGCGGTGAAGGACACCCTCTCGCTCGCGAGGGTCAGCGCCACGACGCCGGCGAGCGCGGCGAGGCGGCCGCGCGAGCCGAGCCGGGCGACGAGCCCGGTGCCGAGCAGCGCGCCCGCCGC
>JBQGCR010000435.1:0-1964 GCA_052038585.1 Kineosporiaceae bacterium | reverse complement strand
GAAGGTCGGCCTGCCGCTCGCGACGTACTTCGCCGGGCCGAAGGTGCGCTGGGTGCTCGACGAGGTCGACGGCGCGCGGGAGGCCGCCGAGCGCGGCGACCTGCTCATGGGGACGATGGACTCCTGGCTGCTGTGGAACCTGACCGGCGGCGTCAACGGCGGCATCCACGTCACCGACGTGACGAACGCGAGCCGCACCCTGCTCATGGACCTGTCGACGCTGTCCTGGGACGAGGACATCGCCGCCGAGATGGGCATCCCGATGTCGATGCTGCCCGAGATCCGCTCGTCCTCGGAGGTCTACGGGGACGGCCGGCCCAACGGGATGCTGCCCGGCGTCCCGCTCGCCGGGGTGCTCGGCGACCAGCAGGCGGCGACCTTCGGCCAGGTCTGCTTCGACGTCGGCGAGGGCAAGAACACCTACGGCACAGGCTCTTTCCTCCTGCTCAACACCGGCACGGAGCAGGTGCACAGCGACAACGGCCTGCTGACGACGGTCTGCTACAAGCTCGGGGACGCCGACGCGGTCTACGCGCTCGAGGGCTCGATCGCCGTCACCGGCTCCCTCGTGCAGTGGCTGCGGGACAACCTCGGGATCATCTCCTCCGCCCCCGAGGTCGAGCGGCTCGCCCGCGCCGTCGACGACAACGGCGGCGCGTACATCGTGCCGGCGTTCTCCGGCCTCTTCGCGCCGTACTGGCGCCCGGACGCCCGCGGGGCGATCGTCGGCCTCACCCGGTACGTCAACAAGAACCACATCGCCCGGGCGGCCCTGGAGTCCGTGGCGTTCCAGACCCGCGAGGTGGTCGACGCGATGCGCGCCGACTCCGGCGTCGAGCTCACCGAGCTGCGCGTCGACGGCGGCATGGTCGTCAACGAGCTGCTCATGCAGACCCAGGCGGACCTGCTCGGCGTCCCGGTCGTCCGGCCGAAGGTCACCGAGACGACGGCGCTCGGCGCCGCGTACGCCGCCGGCCTGGCCGTCGGGTACTGGAAGAGCACCGACGAGCTCAAGGAGAACTGGTCCGAGGGCGGTCGCTGGGAGCCGCAGACCGACGACGCCGACCGGGAGAAGCGGATGGCGCAGTGGCGCAAGGCCGTCGAGCGCACCTTCGACTGGGTGGACGACGAGGACTGACGCCGCTGGCCCGCCCGGGTGCGGGCACTTCCGCAGGACCCGCCCTCGGCGTGTCGTGCGGATCCGCCCGCACTCGCGCGGCGTCCGGCGTGTCCTGCCCGCAGCCGGGCGGTCAGGGGGTCGCGAGGGCGCCGACCGGGCCGCCGGTGCCGGCGCGGACCGGGCGCGCCTGCGCGAGGAGGCGGCCGTCGGCGGCCAGGAAGGTGACGTCGACGTCCGGGTGCGCGTCGAGCACGGTCCCGACGCCGTGGACGAGCGGTACCTCGACCATGTCGCCGCCGATCGGGACGACCTGCGCCGCAACGGCGTTGGCCGGCCCGACGAGCGCGAGCCGGCGCCCGTCGAGCACCGCCGCGAGGGCCTCGGGCTGGAGCGCGCGCAGCGTCACCGACCACGTGCGGCCGTCGTCGGCGTCGTGCAGCGTGAGCACCTGGGCGCCGGACGGGGCGACGACGGAGACGACGTCGACCCGCGTCGTCCCGAGCGCCCCGCTCCACAGCAGCGAGCGCCGGCTCGCCGTCGCGGCGGTCCCCGACGCCCGCTGCGCCGCGGCGAGGGCGGCGAGGAGCCGCTCGGCACCGGGCCGGGAGGCGGTGACGTCCGGCGCGGAGCCGCAGCACGCGCGCGGCCGCAGCACCTCCTCGAGCGCGGTGGCCCCGTCGCCGGACCAGGGGCCGGTCGGCAGCACCGGCCGCGTCGCGGCGCCGCCGGTGAGCTGGCGCGCGCCGCCGTCGTCGTCGACGTCGAGCGCCCAGGCTCCGCCGTCGAGCGCCTCGGGCCGGTCCGGCGGCCAGTCGACCGTGGCGTCCGAGTTGATCCAGGCGGC
>JBQGCR010000434.1:0-8533 GCA_052038585.1 Kineosporiaceae bacterium | reverse complement strand
GTCCAGGTCTTGGGCGCACCGTTGACCGCGTTCCGGACGACCTGCGGCCGGAGCGCCTGGAGTCGGCGGGATCGGGCCGGGTGTCGGCGGGCGTGGGTCGGCCGCCGCCCCCGGAGGGGACGGCGGCCGACGGGCGTGCGGGACGGCTAGGCGCCGGCGGCGGCCAGGACCGCGCGGCCGGTGAGGACCTTCGCCAGGTGGGTGCGGTACTCCTCGTCGGCGTTGGAGTCGGCCATCGGCGAGGTGCCGTCGGAGGCCCGGGCGGCGGCCGCCCGGATCGCCTCGGCGGTCGCCGGCTGCCCGACGAGCGCCGCCTCGACGCCGCGGGCCCGCACGGGCACGAGGCCCATGTTCGTCAGGCCGACGGCCGCCTCCGCGATCGTCCCGCCCTCGACGCGGACGGTCGCCGCGACGGCGACGATCGACCACGACTGCGCGGTGCGGGACAGCTTCTCGTAGTGCGCGCCCCACCCGGTGTGCTTGGGCACCCGGATCTCGGTGAGGAGCTCACCGGGACCGACGGCGGAGGTGAAGACGTCGACGAAGAAGTCCGCCGCGTCGACCGTCCGCCGGCCGCCCGGCCCGGTGATGACCATCTGCGCCCCGAGCGCCAGCGCCGCGGCCGGCATGTCGCCGGCCGGGTCGGCGTGGGCGAGCGAGCCGCCGAAGGTGCCGCGGTGGCGCACCTGCGGGTCGGCGACCGTCTGCGCGGCCACGGACAGCAGCAGCGCGTGCTGGCGCACGAGCGGCTCCCGCGTGACGTCGTCGTGCGTCGCCATCGTCCCGATGACGATCGCGTCGCCGTCGTCGCGCACGCCGCGCAGCTCCTCGATCCGGCCGAGGTCGACGAGCAGCTCCGGGGTCGACAGCCGCATCCGGAGCACCGGGAGCAGGCTCTGGCCGCCGGCCAGGACCTTGACGTCCCGGTCGCCCGCCTGGCCGAGGAGCGCGACGGCCTCCTCGACGCTCGACGGCGCCTCGTAGTCGAACGGGGCGGGGATCACGCGGCACCTCCGTGGGTGATGGCCTTCCAGACCTTGACCGGCGTGCACGGCATCTCGATGTCGTCGACGCCGAACGGGCGCAGCGCGTCGACGACCGCGTTGACCACGGCCGGGGTCGACGCGATCGTGCCGGCCTCGCCGACCCCCTTGACGCCCAACGGGTTCGTCGTCGACGGCGACGTCGTCCGGTCGGTCGTGAACGACGGCAGGTCCGCCGCGCCGGGGATCGTGTACTCCACGAACGTCGCCGTCGTCAGCGTGCCGTTCTCGTCGTGCCGGGCGTCCTCGAAGAGCGCCTGCGCGATGCCCTGGGCGAGGCCGCCGTGCACCTGGCCCTCGACGATGAGCGGGTTGACGACCGTGCCGATGTCGTCGACGCAGACGTACTTGCGGATCTTCACCTGCCCGGTCTCGGTGTCGACCTCCGCCGCGCACAGGTGGGTGCCGTGCGGGAAGGAGAAGTCGACCGGGTCGTACGTCGCCTCGGCGTCGATGCCCGGCTCCATGCCGTCGGGCAGGTTGTGGGCGTCGAACGCGGCGAACGCGAGCTCGGCCATCGCCTTGCTCGAGTCGGTGCCGCGCACCGTGAACTTCCCGTCGGCGAACTCGAGGTCGTCGGCGCTCGCCTCGAGCAGGTGGGCCGCGACGGCCCGGGCCTTCTCGACGACCTTGTCCGCCGCCATCGCCAGGGCGATCCCGCCGACGGCGAGCGAGCGCGAGCCGTACGTGTCCAGGCCGCGGGGGGCGACCTGGGTGTCGCCGTGGAGCACCTCGACGTCCTCGAACGCGACGCCGAGCTTGTCCGCGACGATCTGGCTCCACGCCGTCTCGTGGCCCTGCCCGTGGGCGCTGGCCCCGGTGACGACCTCGACCTTGCCGGTGGGCAGCATCCGGATCGCCGCGTGCTCCCAGCCGCCGCCGACGTACGACAGCGAGCCGAGCACCCGCGACGGCGCGAGGCCGCACATCTCGGTGAACGTCGAGACGCCGATGCCGAGCTGGACGACGTCCTTGCGCTCGCGGCGCTCGGCCTGCTCGCGCCGCAGCTCGTCGTAGCCGAGCAGCTCGAGCGCCCGGGACGTCGCCGCCTCGTAGTGGCCCGAGTCGTACGTCATCCCCGCGATCGTCGTGTACGGGAACTCCTCGTGCCGGATCCAGTTCTTCTCGCGCAGGGCGATCGGGTCCATGGACAGCTCGTGGGCGAGGGTGTCCATCATGCGCTCGATCGCGCACGTGGCCTCGGGCCGGCCGGCGCCGCGGTAGGCGTCGGTCCACACCTTGTTCGTGAAGACGTTCGTCGTCTTGAACCGGTAGGCGTCCCACTTGTAGATGCCGTTGAACATGAACGCGCCGAGGACGGGGACGCCGGGGGTGACGAGCCCGAGGTAGGCGCCCATGTCCGAGAGGATCTCGGCCTTGAACGCGGTGACCCGGCCCTCGCGGGTCGCGGCGAGCGTGAGGTGCTGGATCTGGTCGCGCCCGTGGTGGGCGGACTGGATCGACTCGGTGCGCGTCTCGGTGTACTTCACCGGCTTGCCGAGCTTGCGCGCGACGAGGAAGGTGATGCACTCCTCCGGCGTGAACTGGAGCTTGCCGCCGAAGCCGCCGCCGACGTCGGGGGCGATGACCCGGATCTTGCTCTCCGGCGTGCCCGTGATGAGCGCCATGAAGATCCGGACGAAGTGCGGCACCTGGGTCGCCGACCAGACGGTGACCTGCTCGCCGGTCGGGTCGACGACGGTCGAGCGCGGCTCCATGAACGCCGGGACGAGCCGCTGCTGGCGGAAGCGCCGCTCGAGGACGACGCCGCCGTTCGCCCGGGTCTCGGCGATGACCTCGTCGACGTCGCGGCCGGTGCCGGCCTGCGCCGAGTCGAAGACCCACGTCGCGTTCTCGTTCGTCCCGAGGTCGGGGTGGACGAGGTCGGCGCCCTCGGCGAGGGCCGCCTCCATGTCGACGACCGCGGGCAGGTCGTCGTAGTCGGCGAAGACGAGCTGCGCCGCGTCGCGGGCCTCGACCGCGGACCGGGCGACGACGACGGCGACGATCTCGCCGGTGTGCCGCACCGTGTCCTGGGCGACCGACGGGTGCCCGGGCGCCTTCATGTCCGGGGTGATCGGCCACGCGCACGGCAGGCCGACCTCGGACCCGGCGAGCTCCGGGCCGGTCCACACCCCGATGACGCCGGGGCTCTCCTTGGCCTCGGACGTGTCGATCGAGGCGATCCGGGCGTGGGCGACGGGGCTGCGCACCATCGCCAGGTGCAGCATGCCCGGCAGGACGATGTTGTCCGTCCACCGCGTGCGGCCCGTGATGAGCCGGCGGTCCTCCTTGCGGCGGCGGGACCTGCCCAGCTCGCCCGTGCTGCGCTCCTCGACGGCGGTCACTGCGCACCCCCTGCCGCGGCGGTCGACGCGCCCGCCGCCTGGCGGACGGCCTTGACGATGTTCTGGTAGCCCGTGCAGCGGCACAGGTTGCCCTCGATGCCCTCGCGCACCTCGTCCTCGCTCGGGTCGGGGTGGTCGTTGAGGACGTCGATGGCCTGCATGATCATGCCCGGCGTGCAGAAGCCGCACTGCAGCGCGTGGCACTCGTGGAAGGCCTGCTGCACCGGGTGCAGCTCGCCGTCGGGGCCGGCGAGGCCCTCGACCGTCGTCACCTGCGCCCCGTCGGCCTGGACCGCGAGCACGCTGCACGACTTCACGCTGCGCCCGTCGAGGTGCACGGTGCACGCCCCGCAGTTGCTCGTGTCGCAGCCCACCACCGTGCCGGTCTTGCCCAGGCGCTCGCGCAGGTAGTGCACGAGAAGAGTCCTCGGCTCGACGTCGTCGGTGTACCTCGCGCCGTCGACCGTGACGGTGATCCTCCTGGTGCTCATCCGCACCTCGCCCTTCGCTCGTCGAACACGCCACGGACGAGACCCCCGGCGGGCGACCGTGCCCGTGACCTTCGCCACAGATACAAGCCTGCGCAGCGGCTGCGGCACAAGGGTCTGAGCAAGGTTCCGACCGATCGGGCAGGTCCGGCGCAGGACCGTCCGTGCGAAATCGGCATGACCCGGACCGCGGCGGGGGGCGACCATGGCGCATGGCCCTGACGGTCGAGGTCACCCCGGACGCCGCCGCGGTGCGCGCGGCGGCGGACGGCTGGCTGCGCGAGCACCGGGTCGAGGCGACCGTCGTCGCCCAGGTGCTCCACCGGGTGGCCGCCTCGCCCCGCCCGGACGGCCCGCGGTTCGCCGTCGCCCGCGACGGCGCGGCCGTCGTCGGGCTCGCCCTCGTCGCGGCCGGGCATCCCGTCGCCCTCGGGCCGATGCCGGTCGACGCCGCGACCGCGCTCGCGAGCCGCCTGCTCGACCACGACCCGCCTCCCGACGGCGTGAGCGGTCCGGTCGCCGCCTGCACCGCCTTCGCCGACGTCGTGGCCGCCCGGACGCGTCGCGGGGTGAGGGTGGTCCTGCGCGAGGGGGTCCTCGTCCTCGGCGACCTCGTCCGCCCCCGCGGCGTCGCCGGCGCGGCACGGGTCGCCGGCCCGCAGGACGTCGACCTCGTCCACGCCTGGATGGAGGCGTTCGTCGCCGAGGCGGTGCCCGGCGAGCCCGTGCCGTCCCGGGACGGCGTCGCCGCACGCGTCGCGGCCGGTGCCTGGCTCCTGTGGGACGACGACGGGCGCCCGGTCTGCGCCGCCCACCTGCACGCCCCCGTCGTCGGCGTCGGCCGGATCGGCCCGGTCCGGACCCCGCCCGAGCACCGGCGCAACGGCTACGCCGCGGCGCTGACCGCCGCGGCGTGCTGCCGGCTGCTCGCCGGCGGCGCGGACGACGTCGTCCTGCTCACCGACCTGGCGAACCCGACGTCGAACCGGGTCTACGAGCGGGTCGGGTTCCGCCGCACCGGCGAGGCGGTGCTGCTGCGGTTCGTCGAGGACCAGCTCCCCTAGGATCGCCCGGTGGACGCGGGGACCAGGGTGACCCTGGCCGAGGTGGCGGCCGCCGCGGGGGTGAGCCGGGCCGCGGCGTCGCTCGCGCTGCGGGGCCGGCCGGGCGTCGGCGAGCAGACCCGCCGCCGGATCCTCGAGGTCGCCGAGGAGCTCGGCTACCGGGTCCGCACGCCGGGCGCCTCCGGGCCCGTGGGCACCGTCGGGCTGCTCGTCAAGAGCCGTCCCGCCGACGCCGGCGCGACGAACGCGTTCTACGCCCCGGTCGTCGCCGGGGTCAGCCGCGCCTGCGCCGAGCACGACCTCGACCTGCGGCTCGACGGCCTCGCCGTGGACGACCACTACGACCCGGTCGAGCTGCCCCGGATGCTCGCGGCGAGCGACGTCGACGGCGTCGTCGTCCTCGGCGCGTTCGTCTCCGACCAGGCGGCGGACCTGTTCGGCTCCTCGCCGGTGGTGCTCGTCGACGGCTACTCGGCCCGGCCGTACCGGTTCCCGAGCGTCGTCACCGACAACCTCGGCGGGACCGCCGCCGCGACCGAGCACCTGATCGGCCTCGGGCACCGGCGGATCGCCGTCGTCGCGACCACCCCGGACGCCTTCCCGTCGATCCGCGACCGGCGCCGCGGGTACGAGGCGGCGATGGCCGCGGCGGGCCTCGACCCGATCCACGTCGACGGGCCGCACGACGACCACGCGGACGCCGTCGCGGCCGCGGTCTCCGCCGTCGGCCGCCGCGGCGGGCCCACCGCCCTCGTCGCGGCGAACGACGCCGTCGCCCTGAGCCTGCTCGCCGAGCTGCGCGACGCGGTGCCGCGCGAGGTCAGCGTCGTCGGCTTCGACGACATCGAGGCCGCGGGCCTCGTCCGCCCGCGGCTGACGACCGTGGCCGTCGACAAGCAGGCCATGGGCGCCCTCGCCGTCGCGATGCTCCGGCACCGCGTGGCGGCGCCGGAGGACCCCGCGTTCACCGTCGTCCAGCAGGCCCGGCTCGTGGTGCGGGAGTCCTCGGCGCCGCCCCGGCGCTGACGGACCGCGCTAGGACACGGTCACCGCGTCGAGGTAGCGCACCCCGGACGCGTTCATGAAGACGTTCATCTGACGCACGTCGGTGAGCGAGGAGACGTCGCACGACAGGTCGGTCGTGAGGTCGACGGTGACCCTCGTGCGCGCCAGCCCGCCGGGCGGGGCCGACGCCGGGTCGACGAACGGGAAGCCGGCCGCCTGGCACCAGGTGAAGGCGTCGCCGTTCTGGAACGAGACCCCGAAGGACGTCGCCCGGGTGACCCCGTCGTTCGGGACGGCGACGTCGAGGGTCAGCGTCGAGCGCTGCGACAGGTCGAGCGGCGCCGCGAGGACCCCGGTGACCCAGCCCTCGGCGGTGACGTCGACCCGCAGCCCCTGCGTGCCGCTCGTGGCGAACGCCGTCGTCGTCGACGTCGTCCACCCCGGCGCGGGGCCCCAGCCCTGCGTGCCGTCCTCGAAGTCGAAGAGCACCTGCGGCGCCCCGGGCCGGGCCTTGACCTGGACCCGCAGGGTCGCCGGCTCGCTGCGCCGGCCGCGGCCGTCCTTGACGGTGTACCGCGCGGTGGCGATCCCCGCGAAACCCGGTGCGGGGGTGAAGGTCACGATGCCGTCGGGGGTCGCGGCGAACGACCCGCCCGCGACGTCGACGCGGGACTGGCGCCGGTCCGCCGTCGGGTCGAGGTCGACCGACCACGCGAGGAGCCGGGACCGGTACGCGACGTCGTTGGCGAGCACCTGCTGCGTCGCGGGGGTGCCCGCCTCGACGACGGCGGCGTCGTCGTCCGCGACCGGCGCCCACGTCGTCGCCTCGCCGGCCATCCGCTCGGCGTGGTTGGAGACGAGCGTGCAGACCGGGCTCGGGCAGTAGACCGTGTAGCCGTCGTAGTCGGGGTAGAGCGTCCCGTCGGCGAGCTCCGAGGACAGGATCCAGTAGAGCGTGCCGTCGGTGCCGGTCGCCGCGGCGGTGTCGAGCCAGCGCCGGTAGGTGACGTTGCGGGTGGCCTTGTCGGTGACGCCGTACTCGCCGAGGTAGACCGGCTTGCCGATCCGGGTGGCCGCCCGGGCGTGCTCGGCGATCCACTGCGCGCCCCAGGCGGCGTCGTAGCCCCAGTGGTCGGGGTAGAGGTGCAGCGACATGGCGTCGATGTGCGGCAGGCGCGTCACGGCCTCGGTGTCGACGCCGTTCGTGCAGGCGTACCCCTCACCGCCGAGCGGGTTGCGCGGGGCGCCGCGGTCGCAGAACCACCCCTCGTCGCCGAGGCTGACGAGCTGGCGGACGCCGAGGGAGTCGAGGTAGCGGCTCATCTCGTCGGCCCAGCCGGTGATCGCGGCGGTGTTCCCGGCGTCGCAGGCGCCGGGGCTCGAGGGCAGCACGCTGCCGCGGCAGCGCGGCTCGTTGGCGAGCTCCCAGACCGCGACGGTCGGGTCGTCCTTGTAGCGGACGCCGGTGATCGTGTTGGTCCGGTTCATGAGCGTGCGGACCCACTGCTTGTAGTAGCCGCGCACGGTCGGGTCGGTGAAGAAGTCGTCGTGGTACCAGGTGCGCCCGGAGTCGCCGTCGGCGAGGTCGGCCCACTGCACGTACTGGTCGATGCCGCCGAACGCCGACCAGTTGTTCGTCAGCGGCAGCACGAGGCGCAGGCCGCGGGCCGTCGCGGCGGCGACCAGGTAGTCGAGCTGGGCGAGGCCGTTCGCGCCGGTGTTGAACACCTGCCTCTTCGTCGTCGCGTCGAAGGCGTTGAACCACGTCGGGCCGTTGCCCTGGTGGACCGACGTCGAGCGGTCCGCCGGGTCGAGGACGGTGAAGAACGCCCAGGCCCGCACGGCGTCGAGGCCGGCGGCCTGCGCGTCGTCGAGCACGGCGTCGACGTTCGCCCGGGTGCCGGCGCCGTCCGCGCCGTACATGAGGTAGTAGTTGTTCGTCCCGGCGAACCGCCACGGCCGCCCGCCCAGGCTCAGCCCCGGGCCGTCCGCCTCGACGAACGTGCCGGAGGTCCGCTGCGGTCCGGCCTGCGGTCCGGCCTGCGGTCCGGTCTGCGCCGCGGCGGGCAGGCCCGTCAGCGCGAGGGCCGCGGCGGCCAGCGCCCCCAGGGCCCGGGTGAGGGTCGGTCTCATCGCACGCTCTCCTTCGCCGAGGGCGCGCGCCGTCGCGCGCCGACCCGGCCAAGGGAAGCCGTTCAGTGACGTTCAGTCAATAGCGTTACTGACGTTCAGTACATCGGTCAGCGGGCGACGCCGTGGTGGATCGGTCCGTCGAGCCCCGCGAGCCGCTGGCCGGCCCCGCCCCAGCGCAGCGCGATGATCTCCGCGGCGATCGAGACGGCCGTCTCCTCCGGCGTCCGGGCGCCGAGGTCCAGACCGATCGGCGAGGCGACGCGGGCGAGGTCCTCCTTGCTCACGCCGGCCTCGAGGAGGCGCCGTTCGCGGTCCTCGTGGGTGCGCCGGGAGCCCATCGCGCCGATGTAGGCCACCTCGGGCAGCCGCAGCGCCTCCTGGAGCAGGGGGACGTCGAACTTCGGGTCGTGGGTGAGGACGGCGAGCACGGTCCGGGCGTCGACCCGGCCCGC
>JBQGCR010000433.1:0-3568 GCA_052038585.1 Kineosporiaceae bacterium | reverse complement strand
GGCCGAGGGCGGGGTGCTCGCGCTGCGCGCGGCGACCCGCTGGGCGTCCGCCGCGCCGGAGGACGCCGGCGTCGCGCGGGTGCCCGGGTCCCCCGGCGTCCCCGCCGTCCTCGCCGCCGCCGTGGCGCTCCAGCACGTCGTCGCCGACCGGGCCGCCGAGGGACGCCGGCGGGCCGCGCTCGTCGACCGGGTCCGGGTCGCGGCGGCCGCGGTGCCCGACACCGAGGTGGTCGGCGACCCGGTCGACCGGCTCCCCCACGTCGTCACCTTCTCCAGCCTCTACGTCGACGGCGAGGCGCTCCTCGACGCCTTCGACCGGCTCGGCCTCGCGGTCGGGTCGGGCTCGGCGTGCACCGCCTCGACGCTGCGACCGAGCCACGTCCTCGCGGCGATGGGCGTCCTGACGCACGGCAACGTGCGCCTCGGCCTGCCGGTCGGGGTGGCGCAGGAGGCCGTCGAGCGGTTCTGCACGGCGCTGCCCGGCGTCGTCGCGGCGGTCCGGGCGCAGGCCGGGGCGGCGGACCTGTGAGCACGCCGGACGACCGGAGAGCGGTCGAGGTCGACGCCCGCGGCCTGCGCTGCCCCGCCCCCGTCATCGCCCTGGCCCGCGCGGCGCAGCACGCCGACGACGGCACCGAGCTCGTCGTCCTCGCGACCGACCCGGCCGCCGAGCCCGACGTCGCCGCGTGGTGCCGGATGCGCGGGCACGACCTGCTCGGTCAGGCGTGGGACGGCGACGTGATCGCCAGCCGGGTGCGGGTCAGGAGCGGCGCGGTCAGGCGAAGCGGGGCGGCTGCGGCGCCGTGAGGGCGACGTGCAGCCGCGCGAGGTACTCCGCGCGCGGCACCTCGACGACCCCGAGGGACTCGAGGTGGTCGGTGCGCCACTGCACGTCGAGCAGCCGTCGCTCG
Organism: Kineosporiaceae bacterium; assembly: GCA_052038585.1. GTDB lineage: Bacteria > Actinomycetota > Actinomycetes > Actinomycetales > Kineosporiaceae > JBQGCR01. The sequence continues at coordinate 2,657 of JBQGCR010000433.1, read as the reverse complement.
TCGCCGTCCTCGCGCAGGAGGTCGACGAGCGCCACGAGGGCGACCTTCGAGGCGTCCCGGGCGCGGTGGAACATCGACTCCCCCGCGAAGAGGCCCTCGACCGAGAGGCGGTAGAGCCCGCCGACGAGCGCGCCGTCGCGCCAGACCTCGACCGAGTGCGCCCAGCCGAGGTCGAACAGCCGCCGGTACGCCGCGGCGATCCGCGGGGTGATCCAGCGCGAGGGCCGGTCCGGGTCGGCGCAGCCGGCGACGACGGCGTCGAAGGCCGTGTCGACGGTGACGTCGCACGAGCGGCACGACCGGCGCAGCGAGCGGGTGACCCGCAGGCCGTCGAGCGGAAGGACGCCCCGGGGGTCCGGGGACCACCAGCCGGTGGGACCCCGCCCGGCCCGGCCGAGCCCCATGGGGAACAGGCCCGCCCGGTACGCCGCGAGCAGCGTGCCGGGCTCCAGGTCGGCCCCGACCCCCACGAGGTCCTCCCCCGCCGGCGCGGCCGACAGGTCGAAGGAGTACCGGCTGGGCTCGGGGGCGGTCGGCGGCACGGCGGGACCGGTGCGTCGTCAGGCGGAGCCGTGCGGCGTCAGGGCCGGCTGATGCCGACGTGCGGCGCGACCTCGGCGGCGGCCTCGTCCCCGTACGTCGCGGCGAGCCGGTCGAGGAAGCGGCCGCGGCGCAGGTCGTACGCCTGCGTCCCGCCGGTCTCGCGGCCGGGCGTCGCGAGCCGGCACCCGACCTGCGCCGCACGCTCGGGCTCCAGGCCCCACGCGACGCCGGCGAGGAAGCCGGCGCGGAAGGCGTCCCCGACGCCGGTCGGCTCGGCGAGCGTCTCGGCGGGGACGACCGGCACCCGGGCGACGACGCCGTCACGGCTGTCGATGACGACGCCGTCCGCGCCGTGCGTCGTGATCCGCAGGCCGACGCGCTCGAGGATGTCGGCGTCGGTCCAGCCGGTCTTCTGCTTGATGAGCGCGGCCTCGTAGTCGTTGGCGAAGAGGTAGCGAGCGCCCTCCACGAAGATCCGGATGGCGTCGCCGTCGGACCACGCGAGCTGCTGGGAGGGGTCGGCCGCGAAGTCGATGCCGCGGGTGCGGCACTCCTCGGTGTGCCGGAGCATCCCCTCGGGGTCGTTGGGGCTGACGACGACGAGGTCGAGCGGCGCCTGGTCGTGCAGCGGCCCGAGCTCGATCTCGCGGGCCTCGCTCATCGCGCCGGCGTAGAAGGTGGCGATCTGCGCGTGGTCGTCGTCGGTCGTGCAGACGAACCGCGCCGTGTGGTGCACCTCGCTGACCCGCACGCCCGAGCAGTCGACCCCGTGCCGCTCGAGCCAGGAGCGGTAGTCGACGAAGTCCTCCCCGACCGAGCCGACGAGCAGCGGCGTCAGGCCGAGGTTGCCCAGGCCGAAGGCGATGTTCGCCGCGACGCCGCCGCGGCGGATCGTGAGGTCGGTGACGAGGAACGACAGGGCCACCTTGCTCAGCTGCTCGACGACGAGGCTGTCGGCGAACCGGCCCTCGAACGTCATGAGGTGGTCGGTGGCGATGGACCCGGTGACAGCGATACGCACGTCGCGCCACCCTACCGGTGGCAGGGTGGCGCGAGGGTCGAGCAGGCCGGGCGGGCGCCCGGCGGGTGCGTCAGTGGAAGCTGTCGCCGCAGGCGCAGGAGCCACCGGCGTTCGGGTTGTCGATCGTGAAGCCCTGCTTCTCGATGGTGTCGGCGAAGTCGATCGTCGCGCCGTCGAGGTACGGCACGCTCATCCGGTCGACGATGACCTCGACGCCGTCGAAGTCGCGGACCTTGTCGCCGTCGAGCTGACGCTCGTCGAAGTAGAGCTGGTAGACCAGGCCCGAGCAGCCGCCGGGCTGGACCGCGACGCGCAGGCGCAGGTCGTCCCGGCCCTCCTGCTCGAGCAGGCTCTTGACCTTCGCCGCGGCGACGCTCGTGAGCTCGATGCCGTGGGACTGGGTCGTCTCGTCCTGGACGCTCATCCGGGTCTCTCCTGAGGTGTGCGGTGGGGGTGGAACTCCTGCCGAGGTCAATCGGCGAGGGCCCCGGTGCATTCCCAGCGTACGTCCCCGTCCCGTCGGGTGCGTGACAACCATCCGGCGGGCCGCGTGCGTCAGGGTGGGACACGACGGGGCCGGGAGGGCGCATGGACGACGAGCAGGGCACGACGCGGGGCACCGGACCGCCGGACGAGGCGTTCACCGCCTTCGTCGCGGCGCGGTGGGGCGCCCGGCGGACGATGCTGACGACGTACACGTCGTGGTGGCGCCGGCACCGCGGGCGCGAGCGCCTCACCGACGACGCCGGGGAGCGGGCGGGGGCCGACAGCGCCGCGCTCGAGGCCGTCGTCGCCCGCAGCGAGCTGTGGCCGCACCTGCGGCGGCTGCCCCGCGGGCAGCGTGCCGCCCTGCGCGTCGCCCTCGAGGCCGGACGCGCCCCTGCCTCGGAGAGGAGCCGGGCATGACCAGGACCGACCAGCCGGTGGACCGGCCAGGACCGGACGTCGAGAGCGTCCTGCGGCACGAGCTCGGCGAGGTCGCCGACGGCGTGGCCCGGCTGCCCGTCGCCCGGCCGACCGGCCGGGGGGTCGCGGGCGTCGTCTCGCGCGGCCGGGCCCTGCGCCGCCGCCGGCGCGGGGTGGCCGCGGGGGC
>JBQGCR010000432.1:0-2368 GCA_052038585.1 Kineosporiaceae bacterium | reverse complement strand
GCGGATCCCGACGACCATGGCCCTCGCGGCGGCCTTCGGCGTCCTCGCCGTGCTCGTCGGCCTCCTCGTCTCGTGGTTCGCCGGCACGGCCGCCGGCTCGTCCATCGCGATGACGGCGATCTGCCTCGCCGTCCTGTCCTGGGCGGTCCGCACCGCCGGCCACGCCCTGCTCGCCGCCGTCCGGGCGCCGGCGGCCGGCGTCGCCTGACCGCCCGTCCGCTCTCCGTCTCCCCCTGGGGGTCCCGCGCACCGCCACGGCGCCACGCTGCCCGTCCTCGGCCTGCTGGCGTCGCTCCTCGTCGCCTGCGGCTCGCGCGACGCGCCGCCCGAGGCGCTCCCGACGCAGGACGACCACGGTGAGATCGCCGGCGCCGTCGAGGTGTCCGAGCCCCCGCTCGGGCTGACGACCGTCGACGCCGCCGGGGCGGTGCGGCACCTCGACCTGCTCGACGAGAGCGTCGGCGACCTCGCCGAGGTCGGCCCGCCCCGCGGCGTGCACACCGACGGGCGGTTCGTCTTCGTCGGGGTCGCGGACGGCGTCGAGGTCGTCGACAGCGGGGTCTGGACCTGGGACCACGTCGACCACCTGCACTTCTACCGTGCCGAGCCGCGCACCGTCGGCCGCGTCCCCGGAGAGGGCCCGGCGACGGTGGCGACGACGACGTCGTCGACGAGCGGCGGCACCGGGGTCTTCTTCGCCAGGACGGGCGAGGCGGTGCTCCTCGACACCGCCGAGCTCGCGGACGGCGCACTGGCGGAGCGGTTCCGCGTCACGACGGAGCCCCACGACGGCCTGCTCGTGCCGGTCGGTGCCCAGGCCCTCGTGACCGCGCCGGGACCGGACGGGCGAGGAGACCGCGTGGTCGTCCTCGACGGTGAGGGCGAGGCGGTCCCCGGTCAGGAGCACGCCTGCCCCGGCGCCCGGGGCACGATCACGACGCGCGTCGGTGCCGTCGTCGGCTGCGCCGACGGTGCCCTGCTGGCCACCGCCGAGGGTGACGGCGACGGCGTGAGCGTCGAGCGCATCCCGTACCCCGCGGGCACGACCGCCCCGCCGGCCACCGCCTTCGCGGGACGCGACGGGCGACCGACCGTGGCGGCGCTCGCCGGGCAGGACGCGATCTGGCTGCTGGACACGCGCCGGCGGTCCTGGGCCCTGCTCGGGTCGCCCGTCCCCCTCGCGGCGGTGACCGCCGTGGACGACGCGGACGAGCACGTGCTCGGCCTGACGACCGACGGGCGCGTCGCCGTGCTCGACGGCCGCTCCGGGGCCCTGCTGGCGACGTCGGAGCCGCTCGCCGCGGCCTCCGTCCGCAGCGGCGTGGGCCTGCCGACCCTCGTCGCGGACCCCCAGCGCGCCTACCTCAGCGCCCCGGCGGAGCGCCGCCTCCACGAGATCGACTTCGCGGACGGCGCGCGCGTCGCCCGGACCTTCGAGACGCCGACCGAGCCGCTCTTCGTCGCGGGGACGGGCCGATGAGCCCGAGCCGGAACGCCTCCCGTCGTCGACGCCTGAGGATGCTGCTGGTCGCCGCCCTCGTCGGGGTCGGCCTCGCCGGCTGCGGCGCGGTCGCCGACGACCGGCCCCTCGTCGTCGTGTCGACGAACATCCTCGGTGACGTCGTCGGCGAGGTCGTCGGCGACCAGGCCGACGTCGTCACCCTCATGCGCCCGGACGCCGACCCGCACTCGTTCCAGCTCTCCGCCCGGCAGGCGGCGACGATCCGGACCGCCGACCTCGTCGTGTCCAACGGTCTCGGCCTGGAGGAAGGGCTGCGGCAGCACCTCGACGCCGCGGCCGACGACGGGGTGCCGAGCTTCGTCGCCGGGGACGTCGTCGAGGTGCTCGACTACGCCGAGGGCGATGCCGCGGGCACGCCGGACCCGCACTTCTGGACCGACCCCGCGCGCATGGTCGACGTCGTCGAAGGGCTGCAGGACGCCCTCGCCGACGTCGACGGGATCGACGCCGCGTCGCTCGCGGCGCAGGCGTCGGCCTACGTCGAGGAGATCCGGGCGCTCGACGCCGACATGGCCGCCGCGTTCGCCGCGATCCCTGCCCGGCAGCGGGCGCTCGTGACGAACCACCACGTGTTCGGGTACCTGGCGCAGCGCTACGGGTTCCGCGTCGTCGGCGCGGTCATCCCCGGCGGCACGACGCTGGCCGCCCCCAGCGCGTCGGACCTCGCCGACCTCGCTGCAGCGGTGCGCGAGAACGGCGTGCGCGCCGTCTTCGCGGAGTCGTCCTCGCCGGACCGGCTCGTGCGCGCCCTCGCGCAGGAGTCGGGGGTCGACGTCGACGTCGTGCCGCTGTGGACCGAGTCGCTCACCGCACCCGGCGGCGGCGCGGACACCAACCTCGACCTCA
>JBQGCR010000431.1:0-1881 GCA_052038585.1 Kineosporiaceae bacterium | reverse complement strand
TGCTCTTCGACGGGTGCCGGATCCCCGGCGACCGCGTCGTCGGCGAGGTCGGCGGTGGGCTGCGGCTCGCGCTCGCGACCCTCGACCACACCCGGGTGACGATCGGCGCCCAGGCCGTCGGGATCGCCCAGGGCGCACTGGACTACGCGGTCGGCTACGTCAAGGAGCGGCGCCAGTTCGGCAAGGCCGTCGCCGACTTCCAGGGCGTGCAGTTCATGCTCGCCGACATGGCGATGACGCTCGAGGCCGCCCGCCAGCTCGTCTACGCCGCGGCCGCGAAGAGCGAGCGCGGCGACGCCGACCTGCCGTTCTTCGGCGCCGCCGCCAAGGCCTACGCGAGCGACGTCGCGATGCAGGTGACGACGGACGCCGTCCAGCTCCTCGGCGGCGCCGGCTACACCAGCGACCACCCCGTCGAGCGGATGATGCGCGACGCGAAGATCACCCAGATCTACGAGGGCACCAACCAGATCCAGCGCGTCGTCATGGCCCGCAAGCTCCTCGGCTGAGCGGTCACGCCCGCCCGGCGCCCTCGACGAGGAGCCGGACGTGCTCGTGCACGACGGCCGCGACGAGGTCGTCCGGCGGGGCAGGGCCCGGCGTCATCGCGAGGCCCTGCACCGTCGCGAGCAGGCACAGGGCCGTCATCTCGCAGTTGACGTCCGCCTTGAGCCGGCCGAGCCGCTGCTCGGCGCGCAGGTAGCCGGCGAGCCGGTGGGCGTGGCCCTCGGCGGGCCGCAGCTCCCGGGCGAGCTCGGCGAGGTCGTCGTCGCTCAGGTCCTCGTCGATGAGTGCCACGAGCTGCGGGTCGAGCGCCGCGTGGACCGGGGCGACCTCCCGCGACCGCCAGAGCCCGAGCAGTGCGTCCGTGAGGTTCTCGCGCACCGTCCGGGCGCCGGCGGTCGTCGGGAACATCGTCGTCAGTGGCTCGTCGCGAGCCCGGGACCGAGCCGGCGGGCCAGCGGCTGCGGCAGCCACCAGGCCTTCTCGTCGAGCAGCTCCAGGACCGCCGGGGCGAGGAAGAGCCGCACGACCGTGACGTCGATGAGGACGGCGGTCGCCAGCCCGAGCCCGATCATCCGCACCTCGGTCTCGCTCGTGAACGTGAAGCCGAGGAAGACGAGGGTCATGATGGCGCCCGCCGTGGAGATGAGGCTCGCGGTGCGGCCGACACCGATCGGGACCGCCTCGCGCGCACGGCGTCCGGCGAGCCGCTCGTCGCGCACCGCCGAGAGCAGGAAGACGTTGTAGTCCATGCTCAGGCCGAAGAGGATCGCGAACATGAGCATCGGCACGAACGACACGACCGGCTGCTCGGCCACCCCGAGCAGGCTCGTGCCGAGCTCGGTCTGGAAGGCGAGCGTCACGACGCCGTAGGCCGCGCCGATGGACAGCAGGTTGAGCACCGCGCTGACCACGGGCAGGACGAGCGAGCGGAAGGCGAACGTCAGGAGCACGAGCGACAGGCCGACGACGACGACGATGAGCAGGAGCAGGCTGCCGGACACCTTCGTCGCGAGGTCGTCGTACGTCGCCGTCTGGCCGCCGACGAACGCCCGGCCGTCGGAGCCGTCCAGGGCCTGGGGCAGGACGTCGTCGCGGAGCCGCTCGACGAGCCCGCTCGTCGCCTGAGCCTGCGGCGCGGTCGTCGGGACGACCGTGACGACGGCGGTGTCGCCGGCCGGGTTGAGCTGCGGCGCGGCGACGGCCGCGACGCCGTCGGTCGCGGTGAGGTCGTCCGCCACCGCCTGCGCGGGCGCAGCGGGGTCGGGCGCGTCGCGCAGGTCGACCGCGACGAGGAGCGGGCCGTTGAAGCCGGGGCCGAAGCCCTCGGCGAGCCGGTCGTAGGCGACGCGCATCGTGTCGCCGGCCGGCCGGTTG
>JBQGCR010000430.1:0-2767 GCA_052038585.1 Kineosporiaceae bacterium | reverse complement strand
GTGCCGCGCAGGGCGACGGCGTGCAGGGCGGCGCGGCCGGCGGCGTCGTCCCGGCCGGCGGCGGCGACCTCGCGCGGTCCGGCGCGGAGCGCCTCGGCGACCGCGAGGCCCCAGCCGAACGCCTGCGGCGCGCGGGGCCCGACGGACGTCACGAGGTGCAGCGCGCCGTGGGCCGCCTCGCGGTGCCGGGCCGAGCCGGTGAGCGCCGCGTAGGACAGCAGCGCCCCGGCCGTCGCCGTCCAGCCCGACGGGTGCGGCCCGTCGGTCGGCTCCTGCGGGCGGCGGACGACGGCGAGCGCGGGGTCCGTCGCGTCGGCCCCGGTGTCGAAGAAGCCGGTGACCGCGCCGCCGTCGCCGGCGTCGGCGAACTGGTCGAGGACGACGTCGAGGAGCAGCCCGGCGACCGTCAGCCACTCCGCCTCGCCCGTGACGGCGTGCAGGGCGAGCAGTCCCTCGGCGACGTCGCCGTAGTCCTCGAGCACGCCCGCCGGGGCGCCCGCTCCGCCGTCGCGGCTCACCCGGCGCAGCCGGACGCGCGCGGGGTCCGTGCGAGCCTCGACGTGGACGCCGAGGAGGAGGTCGGCGACGGCCTCGGCGGCCTCGACGAGGTCGGGCCGGTCGAGCAGCGCACCGGTCTCGGCGAGCGCGGCGACGGCGAGGCCGTTCCACGCGGCGACGACCTTGTCGTCCCGGGCGGGCTGCGGGCGGGTGGCGCGCCGCTCGCGGAGCACCTCGCGGATCCCGGTCCAGCGCAACGCCTCCGCCGGGTGCCCACGGGTCGCGGGTCAGCCGGGCGGTCGACGTCCCGTGCTCGAAGGTGCCGTCGGGGGTGACGCCGAGCAGGTCGGCGGTCCACACGCCGTCCTCGGCGCCGAGGAGGTCGACGAGCTCGGCCGGAGTCCAGACGTACGTGTGCCCCTCGACGCCCCGGACGTGGCCGGCGTCGTCGGCGACCGGGGTGTCCGCGTCGAGCGCCGAGGCGAGCCCGCCCTGCTCGGTGCGCAGCGCGGCGAGCATCCAGTCGCACGTCTCGAGCGCGACGCGGGCGCCGGTCGGGTCGCCCGTCAGGCGCCACCACTGCAGGTAGACCCGCGCGAGCTGGGCGTTGTCGTAGAGCATCTTCTCGAAGTGCGGCACGACCCAGGCGCGGTCGACGGCGTAGCGGGCGAAGCCGCCGGCCACCTGGTCGTACATCCCGCTGCGCGCCATCGCCGTGAGCGTCCGCCCGGCCAGGCCGAGCGCGGCCTCCCCGCTCGTGCCCGGCGCGGTGCCCGTGCGGGCGGCGTGCCGCAGGAGGAACGCGCAGACGGCGGACGGCGGGAACTTCGGGGCCCCGCCGAAGCCCCCGAGCTCGCGGTCCTCGGCGGCGGCGAGGGCGTGGACGGCGGCGGCCGTGACGTCGTCGTCCGGCGCCTTCTCCCCCGGCGGCAGCGACTGCGCCGAGAGGGCGTCCGCGATCCGGGCGCCGGCGTCCTCGACGTCCTGGCGCTTGTCCGCCCACGTCTGACCGATCGCCTGGAGGAGCTGGGTGAACGCCGGCATGCCCTGGACCGGCCGCGGCGGGTAGTACGTGCCGGCGTAGAAGGGCCGCCCCGGCGGGGTGAGGAAGACCGTCATCGGCCACCCGCCGCGGCCGTCGTTGAGCGCCTGCACCGCGGCCATGTGGACGGCGTCGACGTCCGGCCGCTCCTCGCGGTCGACCTTGACGTTGACGAACAGGGCGTTCATGAGCGCCGCCGTCTGCTCGTCCTCGAAGGACTCGTGCGCCATGACGTGGCACCAGTGGCACGCGGCGTACCCGACGCTGAGCAGGATCGGGACGTCGCGCCGCTCGGCCTCCTCGAACGCCTCCGGTCCCCACTCGTACCAGTCCACGGGGTTGTCCGCGTGCTGGAGGAGGTAGGGGGACGTCGCGCTGGCGAGCCGGTTGGCCATGCGTCAGCCTCGCACGCGGGCCTGCGCGGCGCAGGCGAGCAGGGTGGCGACGGCCCCGGCGGGCGGGGTGTCCGGCCGCCACACGGCGCGCATCGCCCGCTCGAGGGCGAGACCGTCCGTCGGGACCTCGACGAGCGCGCCGGACGCGAGGTCCGCGGCGACGACGAGCTCGCTGAGGACGGCGGCGCCCGCCCCCGCGGCGACGGCACTGCGGACGGCCGTCGAGGAGCCGAGCTCGAGCGCCGGCGGGACGACGACGCCGCCGGCTTGGCGCAGCGCGCGGTCGACGGTCGCGCGGGTGCCGGACCCGGCCTCGCGGCTGACGAGCGGCGTGGCGGCGAGCGTCGTGACGTCGACGGGGCGGCGACGGCGCGCCCACGGGTGGTCCGGCGCGACGACGAGGACCAGCCGGTCCCGGGCGACGACGCGCGAGCGCAGGTCGGGCGCGCGCTCCGGCGACTCGACGAAGCCGACGTCGACGCCGCCGGCGCGCACCACCTCGAGGACGCGCTCGGAGTTCATGACGTCGAGCCCCACGTGCACGTCCGGGGCCCGCCGCCGCAGCTCCCCCACCCAGCCGGGCAGCAGGTTCTCGGCGACCGTGAGGCTCGCCGCGACGCTCAGCTGGGCGTGCGCGCGGCGGCGCATCGCCTCGACGCCCTCGACGAGCACGTCGAGCTCGGCCAGCACGCGTTCCGCCCAGCCGGACACGACCGTCCCGGCGGCCGTGAGGCTGGACCCGCGGCGGGTGCGCTCGAGCAGCCGCAGGCCGAGGCCGCGCTCGAGCGCGTCGAGCCGCTTGCTCGCCATGGGCTGGCTCACGCCGGCCTCG
>JBQGCR010000429.1:0-2003 GCA_052038585.1 Kineosporiaceae bacterium | reverse complement strand
TGCGGGCGGTTCGGCAGGACACGCCGGCGGCGGGTCCTGCGGACGTGCCCGCACCCCCGGCGAGCGGCGGCGTGCCCTGCCCGCACCCGCCGGCCGGGAACGGCGACGAGGGCGGGCAGGGAGACCCTGCCCGCCCTCGGCGGTGTGGCTGGTGGTGCTGTGGTGCTGCCGCCCGTCAGGCGGCGGGCATCACTTGACCGAGACGGTGGCGCCGGCGCCCTCGAGGGCGGCCTTCGCCTTGTCCGCGGCCTCCTTGGTGGCCTTCTCGAGGACAGCCTTGGGGGCGCTGTCGACGAGGTCCTTGGCCTCCTTCAGGCCGAGGCCCGAGACGATCTCGCGGACGACCTTGATGACCTGGATCTTCTTGTCACCAGCGGCCTCGAGGACGACGTCGAACTCGTCCTTCTCCTCCGCGGCCTCGGCGGCGCCGCCGCCGGCGGCACCACCGGCGACCGGGCCGGCGACGGCGACCGGAGCGGCGGCGGTGACCTCGAAGGTGTCCTCGAACTTCTTCACGAACTCGGAGAGCTCGATGAGCGTCATGTCCTTGAACGCGTCGAGCAGCTCGTCGGTGCTGAGCTTCGCCATGGTGGCGGTTCCTTCCTCGTTGCTTTCACGCGGGACGCTGCGCAGCGCACCCGCCCGCGCTGGGGGTGGGTGGGCTGTCAGCCCTCGGTGGGCTCCGCGTCGGCCGGGGCCTCCGCGGGGGTGTCCGAGGGGGTCTCCTCGACGGGCGCCGCGGCGCCGCCGTTCTCCTCGACCTTGGCGCGCAGGGCGTCGATCGTCCGCGCCGCCTGCGACAGCGGGGCGACGAACAGGTACGCGGCCTGGTTGAGGGAGGCCTTCATCGCGCCGGCCAGCTTGGCCAGCAGGACCTCGCGGGACTCGAGGTCCGCGAGCTTGCGCACCTCGTCGGCGGACAGGGCCTTGCCGTCGAGGACACCGCCCTTGATGACCAGGGCGGGGAACGTCTTGGCGAAGTCACGCAGGCTCTTCGCCGTCTCCACCGGGTCGCCGGTGACGAAGGCGATGGCGGTCGGGCCGGCCAGCTGGCCGTCGAACGCGTCGATCCCGGCGTCCTTGGCCGCGATCTCGGTGAGCGTGTTCTTCACCACGGCGTACGTGGCGTTGCTGCTGATGCTCCGACGGAGCTGCGTCAGCTGCGCCACGGTGAGCCCGCGGTACTCGGTCAGGACGGCGGCGTTCGACTCGCGGAACTTGCCCGCGATCTCGGCGACCGACGCGACCTTGTCAGGCTTCGCCATGGCTCTCCTCTCTCAGTGTGACCGGTTGCCCCGAACGTCACGCAGACACGGAAAACGCCCCGGCGCAGGCGCGCGGGGCGTCTCAGGGCACCCGGTCCACGACGCACCCGAGGGTGCACGGAGGACCGTGGGACACTGCTCAGCCTTGCTCACCTGCGCGGGCCGCCCGCGGAGCGGGACCTTCGACCACCCTCTCGGGTGGTGACCGGCGGTCTTCGGCAGGCTCAACCATAGGCGAGGCAGGTGGCGGCGACCAAATCGCCGCCTCAGCCGCCGGTGCTCAGGAGCTCGGCGGCGTCGACGACCCGGTCCGCCGGGGGCGCGGAGACGTCGAGCGGCTCGCCCCAGCCCGGGTACGTGACGACGCTCCTCGTCGGCCCCGTCGACTCGACCCTGCGCGGCAGGCCCTCGCCGTCGACGTACAGCAGCGCGGTCTCCCCCTCGGACGACAGCTCGTAGACCGAGACCGTCGCGCCGTCGAGGGTCCGCGTGCCCTTCGCGGTCACGCGGCCGTCGGACCCGTCGAGCAGCGTGTCGAGCGACCCCGCGTCGGCCATCTCCGCGAGCAGGGGCCGGAAGCTTCGCGACAGCACGTCGGTGCCGTCCTCGGACAGCCGGACCCACCGGTCCCCCAGGCCGGCGGCGGCCGAGCTGAGGTAGACCTCGCCCGGCAGGACGACCATGGAGATCTTCTCGCCGGAGCTCGTGAGGTCCATCGCGAGGTCCGGGGCCTTGCCG
>JBQGCR010000428.1:0-3062 GCA_052038585.1 Kineosporiaceae bacterium | reverse complement strand
CAGCGCGACGGCCGCACGCTCGACGACGGCGTCCGCGCCGGCGTCCTGGCCGGCGATCCGCCACAGGCCCACGCGGGCCCCGCGCAGCGCGTCGGCGTCGAGGTCGCGCGCGCGGGGCAGGTCGCGCGGGGCCGCGAGGGTCGCGGCGTCCCGGCCGTCGCGGCCCGCGATGACGTCGAGGGTGATCGCCGCGTCGACGACGTGCCGGGCCATGGGGCCGGCGGTGTCCTGCTCGGCGCTGATCGGGACGACGCCGCTTCGGCTCACGAGGCCGAGGGTCGGCTTGAGGCCGACGACGCCGGTGCTGCCGGACGGGCAGACGATCGACCCGTCGGTCTCGGTGCCGATGGCGACCTGGGCGAGCGAGGCGGCCACCCCGGCCGCCGAGCCGGACGACGAGCCGCACGCGTTGCGGTCGAGCGCGTACGGGTTGCGCGTCAGCCCGCCGACGGCGCTCCAGCCGGACGTGCTCCTCGTCGAGCGGTAGTTCGCCCACTCCGAGAGGTTCGCCTTGCCGATGACGACCGCCCCGGCGTCGACGAGGCGCTGCGCGAGCGTCGCGTTGTGCGCCGGGCGGGCGCCGAGCAGGGCGCGGGACCCGGCCGTCGTCGGCAGGGCGAGGGTGTCGACGTTGTCCTTGAGCAGCACGGGGATGCCCTCGAGCAGGCTGCGCCGGCCGTGGTCGCGCCGGTGCCGGTCGCTCGCCGCGGCGTCGCGCAGCGCGTTGCCGTTGACGGAGAGCACGGCGTTGACCGAGGCGTCCACCGTCTTGATCCGCCCGAGGTAGGCGGTCGTGAGGTCGACGGAGGAGAGCCGTCCGGCGGCGATGAGCGCCTGGAGCTGCGGGATCGTCGCCGCGTCGAGCGACACCCCCGCGACCGTCGTCGGGGCCCCGCTGGGGTCGACCGTCCGGTCGGCGGAGGCCGGACCGGCCTGTGGCCCGGCCAGGGCGACGGCGGCGGCGACCCCGGCGAGGCAGGCGGTGCGCCGCGCCGGCCGGTGGCCGGTGCCGGGTGACGTGCGGGACGTCGACGGACGGTCGGACGACGGACGGTGCACGGCGTGCCTCCGGAGCGCGTGGGCTGGTGCCGGACAAACTCCCGTACACCCGGCGAAGCCGCCAGTCAGGGCGGCCGAGTCCGGCCGCGGGCCACCGGGTGACCCCGGCCAGGTCGACCCGTCACCTAGCATCGTGCCGGAGCCCCCCACCGAGGAGACCGCCGTGCCCGCCGAGCCGCTCGCCGTCGACGTGTGGTCCGACATCGCCTGCCCGTGGTGCTACGTCGGCACGCGTCGGTTCGCCGAGGGCATGCGCCGTTACCGGGCCGCCGGCGGCACCCGGGACGTCGTCGTCACCTACCACTCCTTCGAGCTCGCCCCGGACACGCCCGTCGACTTCGAGGGCAGCGAGGTCGACTTCCTCGCCGGCCACAAGGGCCTGCCCGTCGACCGGGTCCGGGCGATGCTCGACCAGATGGTCCAGGTGGCCGCCGCGGAGGGGCTGGCCTACGACGTCGCGGCGCTGCGGCACACGAGGACGCTCAAGGCGCACGAGCTGCTCCACCTCGCCAGGACCCGCGGCGTGCAGGCCGAGGTCAAGGAGCGGCTGATGCGCGCCTACTTCGTCGAGGGCCGGCACGTCGGGCACGTCGAGGACCTCGCCGACCTCGCCGCCGAGGTCGGGCTCGACCGGGCCGAGGTCGTCGCCGCGCTCGAGGCGGGCACCTACGGCCCGGCCGTGCAGGCCGACGTCGACACGGCCCGCGCGTACGGGATCACCGGCGTGCCCTTCTACGTGCTCGACGGCCGGCTGGGCGTCTCCGGCGCGCAGAGCCCGGACGTCTTCGCCCGCGCCCTGGCGCAGGCGGCCGGCGACCCCCTGCCGGGCTGACCCGGCGCGCGGTCCTCGCCCGCGGCTCAGCGGGCCGGCCGCGCCCAGCGCATGCGGAACTTGCCGACCTGGACGACGTCGCCGTCGACGAGCACGTGGGTGTCCACCCGGTGGCCGTTGACGTAGGAGCCGTTGAGGCTGCCGCAGTCGCGCAGCTCGAAACCGCCTGCGACGCGGGCGATCTCGGCGTGCTTGCGGGAGACGGTCGCGTCGTCGAGGAGCAGGGCGGCAGCGCTGTCGCGCCCGACGGTGACGACGTCGGTGTCGACGAGGAAGCGCCCCCCGTGGTGGCCGCCGAACTCGATGACGAGCAGCGCGGACGTCGCGGGCAGCTGGCCGAGGACGACCCGGTCGGCGTCGGAGAGGGCGGGGCCGGGGGTGCTCGACGTCCAGACGGCGGGCTGCTCGGCGACCGGGACGGACTCGGTGGCGTCGGCGTCCGGCCGGCCTCCCGCGTCGTGGTCGCGCTGGTCGCCCATGCCGCCCTCCTCGCCCTCCCGGTGGACCTTCCACCCTAGGCGCATCCGCGCGGCTTGGGCAGCCCCTGGACGGGTGGTCGTCGCCGGGTGCGGGTCAGGGCCAGCCGAAGCTCGCGACCTGCGCCCCGCGCACGTCGGGCAGGTGCCGGCGGACGTCGCCCCCGGCCAGGCGCCGCAGCGGCTCCGGGGCGTGCCACGACGGGCGCAGCTCGACGTCGCAGGCGCCGAGCGCCCCGGGCCAGCGCCGCTCCAGGGCGGCGAGGAAGGCGCTCGTGCGGTCGACCGGCATGACGACGACGTCGACGAGGACGCTGGCGAACCCGACGTCCACCCGGGCCCCGAGCAGGGCCTCGCGCTGCACGGCCTGGTCGACGATCCACCGGGCCGGCGGGCGGCTGCGGGTGCGCAGCATGGACCAGCGCAGGTCGACGGTGCCGAGGGCCGCCCACATGACGTCCGGCGGGACGTCCTCGACGCGAGCCGGGCCGTACTCGGCGCGCAGCGGCGTCGTCGACCAGGGCCACAGCACCTCGGCCAGGTCCGGGTGCCCGGCCGGCTGCACCGCCTCGGACCCGCTCATCGTCGACCACCTCCCGCGCACCGTGGGGGCAGCGTAGTGGAGCGCGCGCCCCCCCGCGGGGGGGGCGCGGCCTTGGGTGCGAGGTGTGCCCGGCGCCCCGAAATAGGGTGCG
>JBQGCR010000427.1:0-2712 GCA_052038585.1 Kineosporiaceae bacterium | reverse complement strand
GCGGCCTTCGTCGGCCAGGCCGCGGCCGCCGGCGCGGTCGCCGTGCTCACCGACGCGGCGGGCCGCGACCTCGTCGCCGCGGCGGACGACGACGGCGCCCGCCGGCTGCCCGTCCTCGTCGTCGAGGACCCGCGCGCCGTCCTCGGCTCCGTCAGCGCCCTCGTCGCCGGCGACCTCTTCGCGGCGCCCGCGGGCGACCGCCCGCTGCAGCTGCTCGGCGTCACCGGGACCAACGGCAAGACGACGACGACGTACCTGCTCGACGGCGCCCTGCGCGGCCGGGGCGCGACGACCGGGCTCGTCGGCACGGTGGAGACCCGCGTCGGCGACGAGCGCGTCCCGAGCGTGCGGACGACGCCGGAGGCGCCCGACGTCCACGCCCTCCTCGCGACGATGGCCGAGCGCGGCGTGACGACGTGCTCGATGGAGGTCTCCTCGCACGCCCTGGCGCTGCACCGGGTCGACGGCGTCGTCTTCGACGTCGCGGGCTTCACCAACCTCTCCCGCGACCACCTCGACTTCCACCGCGACATGGAGGACTACTTCGCCGCCAAGGCGCTCCTGCTCACCCCGGCGCACAGCCGCCGCGGCGTCGTCTGCGTCGACGACGACTGGGGCCGCCGGATGGCCGCCGAGGCCTCGGTCCCGGTCGTCACGGTCGCCACGCTCTCCGGCCGGGACGCGGACTGGACCGTCGCCGACCGGCGTCCGGACGGCACCCGCACCGCGTTCACCCTGCTCGGTCCCGGCGGTCGGCGGGTCGCGGCGACGTGCCCGCTGCCCGGCGCGTTCAACGTCGCGAACACCGCCCTCGCGCTCGTCGTCCTCGTCGAGGCGGGCTGGGACGCGCAGGACGCCGCCGACGCGCTCGCCGGCGCCGGTGCGGTCCCGGGGCGGATGGAGGCGGTCGCCGCGACCGGCGCCCCCGGGGAGCCGCTCGGCCTGGTCGACTACGCGCACACGCCCGAGGCGATCGCCGTCGCGCTGCGCGCGCTCCGCAGTCGCACCGCCGGGCGCCTGGTGGTCGTGCTCGGTGCGGGCGGCGACCGCGACCGCGCCAAGCGGCCCGCGAGGGGCGCGGCCGCCGCGCGCGGCGCCGACGTCGTCATCGTCACCGACGACAACCCGCGCTCGGAGGACCCGGCGAGCATCCGCGCCGCCGTCCTCGCCGGGGCCCGCGCCGAGGTCGACGCCGGGGCCGCGCGCGCCCGCGAGGTCACCGAGGTCCCCGGCCGGCGCGCCGCCGTCGTGCGGGCCGTCGACGCCGCCTGGGGCGGCGGGACGGTGCTGCTCGCGGGCAAGGGCCACGAGCAGGGGCAGGACGTCGCGGGTACCGTGACCCCGTTCGACGACCGGGCCGTCCTCGCCGAGGCGCTCGCGGGGGCCGCACGACGGCGTGCCGCCCTGCCGCCGCCTCCGGCCACCCACCAGCCCGACCGACCTGCCGAGACCGTCCGCGCCCAGCACGACGAGGAGACGACCGCGTGATCCCCCTGACGCTCGAGGAGGTGGCCGCCGCCGTCGGCGGCCGCCTGGCCGGCGGGGCCGACCCCGCCGCGCGCGTGACGGGGCCCGTCGTCGCCGACTCGCGCCAGGCGGGCGCCGGGGCGCTGTTCGTCGCGCTGCCCGGGGAGCACGTCGACGGGCACGACTTCGCGGCGACCGCCGTCGCCGGTGGGGCCGTCGCCGTCCTCGCCGCCCGCGACCTCGAGGTGCCCTGCGTCGTCGTCGCCGACGTCCTGGCCGCCCTCGGCCGGCTCGCCCGCGCGGTGCTCGACCGGCTCGGCGACCTCACGGTCGTCGGGGTCACCGGGTCCTCCGGGAAGACGAGCACCAAGGACCTGCTGCGGGCCGTGCTGTCCACGGCCGGCCCCACGGTGGCGCCGCAGGGCTCCTACAACAACGAGCTCGGCGCGCCGCTCACGGCGCTGCGCTGCGACGCCGGGACCCGGTTCCTCGTCGCGGAGATGGGCGCCCGGCGCCCCGGCAACATCGCCTACCTGTGCGACGTCACCCCGCCGCGGGTCGGCGTCGTGCTCAACGTCGGCACCGCGCACCGCGAGATCTTCGGCAGCCAGGAGGCGACCGCCCGGACCAAGGGCGAGCTCGTCGAGGCGCTGCCCGCCGACGGCGTCGCCGTGCTCAACGCCGACGACCCGCTCGTGCGGGCCATGGCGGCGCGCACCGACGCCCGCGTCGTCCTCGTCGGCGAGGCCGCCGACGCGCAGGTGCGCGCCGAGGACGTCCGGCTCGACGCGCTCGCCCGTCCCCGGTTCCGGCTCGTCACGCCCGACGGCACCGCCGACGTCGCCCTCGCCGTGCACGGCGAGCACATGGTCGCCAACGCCCTGTCCGCCGCGGCCGTCGGCCTCGCGGCCGGGATCGGCCTCGACGACGTCGCCGCGGCCCTGTCGGGCGCCGCGGCCGGCAGCCGCTGGCGGATGGAGGTCGTCGAGCGGGCCGACGGCGTCGTCGTCGTCAACGACGCCTACAACGCCAACCCCGAGTCCGTGCGCGCCGCGCTCAAGGCCCTGGCGGCCATGGGCGGCGCCGACCCCGCCGCCCGCCGGCGGACGTGGGCCGTGCTCGGCGAGATGCTCGAGCTCGGCGACGACGCGCGGACCGAGCACGACGCCGTCGGCCGGCTCGCGGTCCGGCTCGACGTCTCCCGGCTCGTCGCGGTCGGCGAGGGCGCCCCGCGGATGACCTACC
>JBQGCR010000426.1:0-2825 GCA_052038585.1 Kineosporiaceae bacterium | reverse complement strand
GCATAGCGCACATCGCCGCGAGGCGGGGCATTCGCCCGGCCGGCTGACATCCCGGACGTCGCGTTCAAGAAGCGCGCCGCGTCGGTCGAGGTGGCGGCCATGGGGGATCTCTCGGCCGTCCGCTGGCGCCGCTACGGCAAGGACCGCGTCTACGTGAACCACAGGGACGGCGCCCGGGTGGGCTGGATGGACCTCCAGACGGGCGCGACGATGCTCGAGCGCCCCGAGTTCAAGCTCGAGTTCGAGACGTTGGTCGCACCGTTCGCCGAGCTCGTCGTCCCGACCCCCCGGCAACCGACCGCCGGTCCCGGCCCGAACCCAGCTACGGGCCCGGCGCCGGTCGCGCCACCCGTCAGCCGCGGGCGCCACGTCGCCCCGCCCGTCACGGCGACGCCCACCTGGACCGACCTGGCGGGTCGTGATGCGGGAGAGGCGACGCGCCGACGTGCGCGCGAGGAGAACGACCGGCTGAAGTCCCAGGGTCGGCTGCGGGCGCTCATCCTCAAGGCCGTCGACGCCGACACCCCGGAACGGTCGTGGCGCCTGGGCGCCGACGGCGAGGAGGCGGTCGGACGCCGCATCGACCGGCTGCGCCAGGTCGGCTGGCACGTGCTCCACTCGGTCCCGATCGGTACGCGCGGCAGCGACATCGACCACGTCCTCATCGGACCGACCGGGGTCTGGACCGTCAACACGAAGACGCACCTCACCAAGCAGGTCAGGGTCTCCGCGCGCTCGTTCACCGTCGACGGGGCTCGCACCGACTACCTGCGCAACGCGCACCACGAAGGCGAGCGGGCGAGCCGGCTGCTGTCGACGGCCTGCGGGACACCGGTGCCGGTGCGCCCCGCGATCGTTGTCGTCACGAGCGACCCGAGGTCCGTGACGATCAGCAGACAGCCGGACGACGTCCTCGTCGCCGACTGGCTCAACGTCCCCGACGTCTTCTGCCGACGCCCGGTCGTCTTCACACCGACTCAGGCCGAGGCGGTCTTCGACGTCGCCCGTCGCTCGACCACGTGGACGCCCAACCCCCGCTGATCATGCACCTCGCGGCGGCGACCACGCGCACGACATGCCTGATCGTCGACGTGAGGTGCATGACCACGCGGGGAGGGGGTCAGCGACCGCCCTCGATCTTGCGGTGGCGCTGCTGGACGCCGGGGACGCCGTAGGGGTAGTCGGCCGGGGCCGGGTCGCTCGCGGCGTCGAGACGCTGGGTCTCCTCGGCGGTCAGGTGCAGGCCGGCCGCGCCGAGGTTGGCCGTGAGCTGCTCGAGGGTGCGCGCCCCGAGGATCACGGACGTGACGGCGGGCCGGTCGCACAGCCACGCGAGCGCGACTTGCGACATGGGAACGCCTCGCGCAGAGGCGATCTCCTGGACGACGTCGATGACGTCCCACGTGCGCTGCTGCACGCCTCGGCGGTCGTACGCCTCGACGCCGCGGTTCGGGTCCTCGCCGAGCCGGGTCTGGCCGGTCGGCCGCTCGTCGCGGGTGTACTTGCCGGTGAGCCACCCGCCGCCGAGCGGGGACCACGGCAGCAGGCCCAGCCCGGCGTCCTCGCAGGCCGGCACGATCTCCCACTCGATCTCGCGGACGAGCAGGTTGTACTGCGGCTGGAGCGTCACCGGACCGAGCAGGTGGCGCTCCGCGGCGAGCGTCGTCGTCTTCGCGACCTGCCACCCGGTGAAGTTGGACAGGCCGTAGTAGTGGATCTTCCCCGCCGTCGTCGCGTCCTCGAGGAAGCGCAGCGTCTCCTCGATCGGCGTCAGGGCGTCGAACGCGTGCACCTGGTAGAGGTCGACGGCCTCGACGCCGAGCCGGCGCAGCGACGCGTCGAGCGCGTCGGACAGGTGCCGCCGGGAGAGCCCGAGGTCGTTCGGTCCGGGCCCCATCGGGAAGCGGCCCTTCGTCGCGAGGACGACCTGGGACGTCACCTCGCGCGGCCGGGCGGCGAGCCAGCGGCCGACGATCTCCTCGCTGACCCCGCCGGCGTAGACGTCGGCGACGTCGACGAGCGTGCCGCCGGCCTCGACGAACGCGTCGAGCTGGGCGAAGCTGCCCTGCTCGTCGGTCTCGGCGCCGAACGTCATCGTGCCGAGGGCGTACGTCGACACGGCGGCGCCGCTGCGGCCGAGGGTGCGGTACTCCATGAGGTTCTCCTTCGAGGGAAGCCGGTGCACGGCCCACCCTTCACCCCTCCATGGACACGTGCCACCGGACCATGGACCTCACCGCCGACGACGACGGGGGAGGATGGCCGCATGAAGGCCTCGACCCGCTCCCAGGTGCCGCCGTTCCAGGTCATGGAGATCATCAAGGCGGCGAACGCCCGTCGGGCGCAGGGGCACGACGTGCTCAACCTCTGCGTCGGGGAGCCGGCGGGCGGGGCTCCCGCGGTCGTCCGGGAGCGGGCGACGCAGCTGCTCGCCGCGGGCTCGCTCGGCTACACCGAGGCGGCCGGGCTGCCGGCGCTGCGGACGGCGATCTCCGAGCACTACGGGCGCTGGTACGACGCCGACGTCGACCCGCGACGCGTCGCCGTGACGACCGGCTCGTCCGGCGCCTTCCTCCTCGCCTTCCTCGGCGCCTTCGGGGCGGGCGACCGGGTCGCGCTCGCCCGCCCCGGCTACCCGGCGTACCGCAACATCCTCGCCTCGCTCGGCTGCGAGGTCGTCGAGCTGCCCTGCGGGCCGGAGAACCGCTGGCGCCCGACCGTCGCCCAGCTCGAGGCCCTCGACGAGCCGGTGGCCGGGCTCGTGATCGCCGGCCCGGCCAACCCGACCGGGACCCTCGTCACCCCGGACGCCCTGGACGAGCTCG
>JBQGCR010000425.1:0-4262 GCA_052038585.1 Kineosporiaceae bacterium | reverse complement strand
TCGTCGCCGCCCCCTCGTGCCCGCCGTGCCCGCCGTCGCCGCGGGCCGCGGCGAGGTGGTCGTCGGAGCCGCGGACCTCCTGCAGGCACAGCACGTCCGGCTGCCGCGCGGCGAGCCAGGGGACCATGCCGCGGCGGACGGCGGCGCGGATCCCGTTGACGTTGGCGGAGGCGACGGTCAGCACCCCGGCAGTCTCGCACCCGGCGGGGACGCGCCCTCCACAGCCCGGATCGTCCCGGTCGTCGTCCACAGGCGGCCGGGCCCGCAGCCCGGACCGGGCCCCGTCCGGGACAGACTGTCCGCCATGAGCCCGAAGAAGCGACGGTCGCGGCCCGGACCGCCCGCCGGCGGACGCCCCGTCCACGGCGGACGGTCCGGGACGGCGTTCGCGCCACCCCGGCCGGTGCCGCCGCGGACGGCGGGCGCTGGCCCGGGGACGGCCCGGGAGGTGGCCCGCGCCGTCGTCGGGCTGGCGCTCCAGGCGCTCGACCAGGGCAGCGCGGCGGCCGCCGACCACGTCGTGTCCGAGCTCGTCACCCACCCGGACCTCGTCGACCACCCCGGCGCGGTCGACCGGGCGGTCGAGGAGATCCTCGGCGACGTGCTCGGCAAGCTCTGGGAGAACGGCTGGCAGCCGGCCGACGTCGCCCGCGTCGTCCGGCGCCGGCTCGAGCCGGTGCACACCGACCTGCTGCGGATGGCGGTCACCGTCCAGGCCCGCCGGTACGCGGCCGACACCCTCGACGCGCGCTGGCGGTCGCAGCTCGACGAGCTCGCGTGGCGGGACGACCCGCTCACCGCCGGCACCTACCTCGGGCTGGGCGGGCCGCTCGACCGGGCGTCCCTGCTGCGCGACGCCGTGACCCTGCTGCACACCACCGCGCGCCTGCCCGCGCTCGAGCAGATCGCGCCCCCGCCCGGGACGCCCGGCGCCGCGGCCCGGTCCGGCGCCGCCGCGGCGGTGGACGTCGACGACCGGCTCCTCGAACGGATCCGGCTCCTGCTCGCCAAGGCCGAGTCGACCGACTACCCGGCGGAGGCGGAGACCTTCACCGCGGCGGCGCAGAGCCTCATGGCCCGGCACAGCATCGACGCCGCGGTGCTCGCGGCGTCCGCGGCCGGTCCGTCGGACGGTCCGGCGGCGGTCCGGGTCGGGATCGACCCGCCGTACGAGGGGCCGAAGGCGTCGCTGCTGAACGTCGTCGCGCAGGCCAACCGAGGCCGGGTCGTGTGGTCGTCGTCGCTCGGCTTCGCCACCGTCGTCGGCTTCCCGGCCGACCTCCGGGCGATCGAGGGCCTGTTCACCTCGCTGCTCGTCCAGGCGACCCGGGCGATGACGCACGCGGCGGCCGAGGCCGGGGCGGGGTCGCGGTCCCGCAGCCGGTCGTTCCGCACCGCCTTCCTCGAGGGCTTCGCGCACCGGATCGGCGAGCGGCTCGTCGAGGCGGCGCAGGCCGAGGTCGACAAGGCGGTCACGGCCGCCGGCGGCTCGCTCCTGCCCGCCCTCGCCTCGCGCGACGCCGCGGTCGCCGCCGCCGTCGACGACCTCTTCCCCAAGCTCGTCCGGAAGACCCGGACGATCCGGGACGGCGCCGGCTGGACCGCGGGCCGCGGCGCCGCCGACCTGGCCACCCTCCACGGCCATACGGCCGCGGTCGAGGACCGGTAACCCTGTGGACCTAGCCAGACTTAGACATACCGTGGAGGGTATGGCGCGCCCGGTGAACGTCCACGAGGCGAAGACCCACCTCTCGCGACTGCTCGAGGCGGTCGAGAACGGCGAGGAGGTCGTCATCGCCCGGGCGGGTCGACCGGTAGCGCGTCTGGTGGCCGTCGACGCCGGCCCGCACCCTCGGGGGCGAGGGATCTGGGCGGGCAAGGTCACCCTGCCGGACGGGCTGGACGAGCCCGACCCTGAGATCGCGGCGCTCTTCGAGGCCTCCGAGATCTTCCCGACCGACCCGGTGGGGGTACCGGACACGGGCCACGACGCGAGCCGGTCGTGACCCTTCTCGCCGACACGCACGTCCTGCTGTGGTGGTTGACCGACGACCGTCGGCTGGACCCGTCCGCAGCGCAGGCGCTGGACGAGGGACAGTTCACCGTCTCCGTCGTGACGATCTGGGAGATCGCGGTCAAGGATGCCGCCGGCCGACTCCCCGTCCATCCGGACGTCCTTCCCGTCATCCAGCGGCTCGGGCTCCGCATCGCGCGGGTGGACGAGCACGACGCCCTCGCGGCGGCACGCCTCCCGGTGCATCACCGCGACCCCTTCGACGGGATGCTCTTCGCGCAGGCCCTGCGGCGCGGGCTCGTCCTCGCGACCCAGGACCGTGCCGTCCGGCGCTACGACGTCCCCGTCCTGCCGCCCCGCGAGCCGGACCCCGCGGCGCGGGTGTAGGAAGGAGCGCATGACCCTCCTGGACACCCTGCGCGACGACGCGACGGCGATGAGCGACGAGATCGCCGACCTGCGGCACCGGCTCCACGAGCAGCCCGAGGTCGGGCTCGACCTGCCTCGGACGCAGGAGACGGTGCTCGAGGCGATCGACGGCCTCG
Source organism: Kineosporiaceae bacterium (assembly GCA_052038585.1). GTDB lineage: Bacteria > Actinomycetota > Actinomycetes > Actinomycetales > Kineosporiaceae > JBQGCR01. The sequence continues at coordinate 1,703 of JBQGCR010000425.1, read as the reverse complement.
GGCTCGAGATCACAACGGGCGGGACGACGACGTCGGTCACGGCGGTCCTGCGGGGGCGCGGCGAGGGCCGGGCCGACGGCACACGACCGGTCGTCCTCCTGCGCGGGGACATGGACGCCCTGCCGGTGCACGAGGAGGTCGACGTCCCGTTCCGGTCGAAGGTCGACGGCGCGATGCACGCGTGCGGGCACGACCTGCACACGGCGATGCTCGCCGGCGCGGCCCGGGTGCTCGCCGGCCGGGCCGAGCACCTGCGCGGCGACGTCGTCCTCATGTTCCAGCCGGGCGAGGAGGGCTTCGACGGGGCGGGCCACATGCTCGCCGAGGGCGTGCTCGACGCCGCCGGCCGCCGCGCCGACGCCGCCTACGCGCTGCACGTCATGAGCGCGCTCGCCCCGAAGGGTGCGGTCCTCGGCCGGGGCGGGCCGATGATGGCGGCGAGCGACGGCCTGCGCGTCGTCGTCCGCGGCCGCGGCGGCCACGGCTCGTCGCCGCACCTGTCCCTCGACCCGGTCCCCGCGGCCTGCGAGATGGTCCTGGCGCTGCAGACCCGGATGTCACGCGCCGTCGACGCCTTCTCCCCCGCGGTGCTCACCGTCGGCCGGTTCTCCGCGGGCACGAAGCGCAACATCATCCCGGACACCGCGGAGTTCGAGGCGACGGTCCGCACCTTCGACCCGGGCGTCCGGTCGACGATCGAGCGGATCGCCCAGGAGGTCTGCGAGGGCGTCGCCCGGGCCCACGGCGTCGAGGTCGACGTCGCCTACCTGCAGGAGTACCCGGTCACCGTCAACGACGCCACGGAGGTCGACTTCGCCTTCGACGTCGCGACGGCCCTGCGCGAGGGCTCGACCGTCCGGATGCCGCAGCCGATCACGGGCTCCGAGGACTTCTCCCGGGTCATCGCCGAGGTGCCCGGCGCGATGCTCTTCCTCGGCGCGCACGTCGAGGGCCGCTCGTGGGAGACGGCGCCGACGAATCACAGCCCGCTGGCCGCGTTCGACGACGCCGTCCTGCCCCAGGGCACCGCGCTCTACGCCGGGCTCGCCGCGAGCCGGCTCGAGGCGCTCGCCTCGGCGTGAGGCGAGGGCGCGCCCCCGCGGTAAGTCGAGGGCGCGCCCCCGCCGTCAGGCGAGGGCGCGCTCGGCCGCCTCGACGACGTTCGCCAGGAGCATCGCCCGGGTCATCGGGCCGGTGCCGCCGGGCATCGGGGCGACCCAGCCGGCGACGTCGTGCACGTCGCGGGCGACGTCGCCGACGAGCCGGGTCTTCCCGGTCGCCTCGTCGACGACCCGGGTGATGCCGACGTCGAGCACCGCGGCACCCGGCTTGACCATCGACGCGGTGACGACGCCGGGGACGCCCGCCGCGGCGACGACGACGTCGGCCGCCCGGACGTGCTCGGCGACGTCCTTGGTCCCGGTGTGGCACAGGGTGACCGTCGCGTTGACCTCGCGCCGGGTGAGCAGGAGCCCGAGCGGCCGGCCGACGGTGACGCCGCGGCCGACGACGCACACCTGCGCGCCCGCGAGCTCGACGCCGTGCCGGGTGAGGAGCTCGACGATGCCGCGCGGGGTGCACGGCAGCGGCGAGGCCATCGGCCGGTTGACGTTGAGCACGAGCCGCCCGAGGTTGGTCGGGTGGAGGCCGTCGGCGTCCTTGTCCGGGTCCATGAGCTCGAGCACCCGGTCGCTGTCGAGGCC
>JBQGCR010000424.1:0-2651 GCA_052038585.1 Kineosporiaceae bacterium | reverse complement strand
GCAGCACCGAGTGCGCCGCGAGGACCGCACCGCCGGCGACGAGCAGCACCGGCAGCCAGCCCGCCGACAGCCGGCTCGTCGTCGCGTCGGCGTCGCGCACGAGCATCGCCGTCGAGGCGGCCCCGGCCAACGCCAGGGCGGTCCCGAGCCGCCCGCCCGCCGCGACCCAGTGGCGCCGGGCCCGGTGCCAGCGGTGCAGCAGGTCGGCGTCCGCCGGTGCGGCGAGGGACCAGGCGGCGACGACGGCCTGCCACCGGGTCGTCGCGTCGGCGGCCCGGACCGTCGTGACGAAGCCCGAGACCGCGACGAGCAGCAGGGCGGCCCCGAGCCAGGCGGTGCCCGCGGTATCACCGGCCCCCTCGGCGAGCCGCTCCGCGCGGCCGGGGACCCCGGCGACGACGACCGCCGCGAGCGCCGCGGCGAGCGCGGCGGGCCGGGCCGCGAGCGGGGCGAGGACGAGCAGCGGCCGCAGGAGCACGAGGAGCACGGCCCGGACGACGGCGGGGAAGGAGACGCGCGTCCGGGGTGGCACGAACGGCCACACCCCGCGCCACAGCAGGTGCACGACGCGTGCGACGACGGCGTACCGGAAGGCCGGGTGCAGGTCCGCGAGAACGGGTTTCGGGGCGTCACCGCCGCCGGCGCCGCGCAGCACGCTCGCCTGCACCGCGGTCGCGGGGTCGGGGGGCACGTCGACGTCGTCCGGCCACGGCGCCGGCGCGGCGCCGCGCATCGCCGTCGTCAGCGCCGCCTCGTCGGTGAGCAGGTCGACGAGGGCCCCGGCGGCGTCGGCGCGTCCCCACGTCCAGTCGTGCCGGCGCCACCCGCGGTCGAGGAAGCCCGCGAAGTTCGCGAGCTGGTTGCCGGCGAGCTTGGCGCTCGCCCCGGTGCGCTCGAGCCCCGCGTAGGCGGCGACCTGCTGGGCGAGCACCGGGCTGCCGACGGGGGCGCCGGTGCGCAGCAGGGCCGTGACGCGGCGGCGCACCTCGTCGGCGGCGAGCCGGTCGCCCGGGACGCCGGCGGCGACGGGCCGGTCGGACGTCAGCCGGCGGAAGCGCACGGTCGACGTCGTCCCCGGCGCCCCGCCCGCGGCGGCGAGGACGGCGGCGAGGTCGCGCAGCGACAGGGTCGCCGCGACGTCGGAGGCGAGGACCGGGTAGATGCTCGACTCCCACCACCGGCCGGGCGGCAGCGGCAGCGGCGCCGCCCCGGGTGCGGTCGCCGCGACGACCTGGCGCAGCTCCTCGGCCTGGTCCCACGCGAGGTCGAGCAGCGGCTCCCCGCCGTCGCCGTCGTCGGACAGCACGCGCTCGAGCCACGGGTAGAACTCCGGCTCCTCGATCATCGCGACGGCCGCCCCGGCCCGGCCCGCCCGGTGGGAGAACCCCGCCCAGTCCCGGTCGACCTCGGCGTCGAGGGCGGCCGCGAGGTCGGCCGCCCCGGCGCAGCGGACCTCCCGCTCGCGGCGCAGCGCGGCGAGCCGGTTCTCCCCGAAGGCCGCCCAGTCGGGCGGGGAGTCGGCGCACGCCCCGAGGAAGGTCTCGACGAGGTGGGCCTCGCCCCGGGCGCGCACCTCGCCGGCGAGCTCGCGCAGCCGGTACAGGCGCGCCTTGGCCGGGGACAGCTCGGCGGCCGAGGCGGGGTCGAGCCCGGTGTCCTCGAGGGCCCGCAGCCACGCGATGAGGACGCCGGTGACCGACTCCAGGGCCGTCGCGTCCCCCGGCAGCAGCTCGTCGAGGGCCTCGGCGAGCCCGCCGACGACCGGGACGTCCGGCAGCGGCCGGCCGCCGTAGACGGCGGGCACGACGTCGCGCAGCCGCAGGGCGGCGTCGGCGGTGAGCACCGGGGTCTGCGGCGGGACGACGGTCGAGCGCAGCAGGGTCGCCGCCGGCTCGGTGAGCAGCCGGCCGAGCCGGGTCGTGTCGACGCTGGCCCGCCACGCCCGGTACCGCGCCCGCAGCGGGTCGGGGTCCACCGCCGCGCCGGCGAGCAGGGTCGCGAGGACGTCGTGCCGGCCGCGGGCGGCGAGCTCGTCCTCGTTGTGCCGGCGGACGAGCGCGACCTCGTCGTCGGCGTCCTCCTGCCGCTGCCGCAGGCCCACGGTGCGCAGGACGACCGGCAGGAAGCCGGTCGCGGTGCGCGAGAGCGGCTGCGGCAGGCCACCGCGCAGGGGCGGGCTCGGGTCGAGGTAGAGCAGGGTGCGCGCGGTCGGCGTCTGCGCCGGCGCCCCCTGGATCGCCTCGAGCGCGCGGGCGATGGGGATGTTGTCGAAGACCCCGCCGTCGACGACGAGCGAGGGCCGCTCCTCGCTCGTCTCGGAGAACACCCCGCGCATCGACGGGAGCCCCTGCGCCGCAGCGACATCGGGGTCGGCGGCCGTGACGACGGTCGCGGGCTCGAAGGCGCCGGGGAACGAGGACGTCGAGCGGGCGGCGAGGGCCAGCCGCGCGAGGCCGTGCCGGACGAGGGCGTCGTCGGCGGGGACCGGCCCCGCGACGTCGAAGCGGCCGGGCAGGTCGGTGAAGGCGCTCGTCAGCGGCGCGGGGCGGCGGCGGTAGCTGAAGCCCGCTGTGTGCCGGCGGCCGCGGGTGCGGCCCCGGTCCAGGCCCCCGGGGCTCAGCGTGCTCTCGGCCTGCGGGTCGATCACGGTC
>JBQGCR010000423.1:0-2733 GCA_052038585.1 Kineosporiaceae bacterium | reverse complement strand
CGTCGACCCGGCGCGGCTCGCGACCGCGCAGGCGCTGGGCTGCAGCGCCGCCGCGACGTCCGCGGACGAGCTGGACCGTCCGCGCGGCTGGGACGTCGTCGTCGACGCCACCGGCAACGTCGCGGCGATCCGGGACGGGCTGGGCCGGGTGGCCCGGCGAGGCACGTTCCTCCAGTTCGGGGTGGCCCCGGAGGGGGCGCGCGTCGAGATCGAGCCGTACCGGGTGTTCCGCGAGGAGATCACGATCGTCGGCAGCTTCGCCGTCCTCGACAGCTACGAGCGGGCGGCCGAGCTCTTCGCCGACGGGATCGTCGACCCGCAGGTGCTCGTGAGCCACCGGCTCCCTCTCGAGGAGTACCCGAAGGCGTTGTCGGACACCGCCGCGGGCGTCGGGCGCAAGATCCTCGTGGTGCCCTGGTGAGCCCGGCGGCGCGTCCCGGCGCGCGGGTGCTCACCGTCGGCGAGGTGCTCGTCGAGATCGTCGCGACGACGAGGGGCGACGGGTTCCGCGAGGCCCAGCCGCTCGTCGGGCCGTTCCCGTCCGGCGCCCCGGCGATCTTCGTCGACCAGGTGGGCCGGCTCGGCACCCCGGCGGCGATCGTCTCCCGCGTCGGGGACGACGACTTCGGCCGGGTCGCCCTCGACCGGCTCGCCGCGGACGGCGTCGACGTCTCGGGCGTCGAGGTGGCCCCGGGGGAGGCGACCGGCTCGGCGTTCGTCCGGTACCGGCCCGACGGGTCGCGCGCCTTCGTCTACAACATCGCGCACAGCGCGACGGGGACGCTGCGGGTCACGCCGCCGGTCGAGGCCCTCCTCGACGGCTGCGACCACCTGCACGTCATGGGGACGGCGCTGTCCGCGCCCGGGATCGCCCGCGTCGCGCAGGAGGCCGTGCGGCGGGTCACCGCCCGCGGCGGGACGCTGAGCTTCGACCCCAACCTGCGGGCGGAGATGCTCGGCGCCCCCGGGCTGCGCGAGGCGCTGGACGACGTCCTCGACCGCTGCGACCTGTTCCTGCCCTCCGGCGAGGAGGTGCTGCTCTTCACCTCGGCGACGGACGAGGACGGCGCCGTCGCCGAGCTGCTCGACCGCGGCGTCCCCGAGGTCGTCCTCAAGCGCGGCGACCGCGGCGCCACCCACGTCGACCGGGCCGGGCGCACCGACGTCGCCGCGCTCGCCGTCGAGGAGGTGGACCCGACCGGTGCGGGGGACTGCTTCGGCGGGGCCTTCGTCAGCCTCTGGCTCGCCGGCGCCCCGCCGGCCACGGCGCTGCGGTACGCCAACGCCGCCGGCGCGCTCGCCGTCACCCGGGTCGGGCCCATGGAGGGCGTCGGCACCCGGGAGGACCTCGACACCCTGCTCGCGCAGGCGGAAGGGCCGACCCAGCCATGACCGTCAACCTGCTCGCCGACCTCGCCGCGTGGCGTCACCGCGCGGGACCGTCCGGCATCCCGTCGGTGTGCTCGGCGCACCCGCTCGTCCTCGAGGCCGCGATGCGCGCCACGCTGCCGACGGACCTGCCGCTGCTCGTCGAGGCGACGTGCAACCAGGTCAACCAGGACGGCGGCTACACCGGGATGACGCCGGCGGACTTCCGCCGGTTCGTCGAGGGGATCGCCGCCGCGACCGGGTTCCCCCTCGCGCGCCTCGTCCTCGCCGGGGACCACCTCGGGCCGAACCCGTGGAAGCACCTGCCCGCCGACGAGGCGATGGCGAAGGCCGAGGTCATGGTCGCCGCCTTCGCCGCGGCCGGGTACACCAAGCTGCACCTCGACTGCTCGATGGGCTGCCGGGGCGAGCCCGTGGCCCTCGACGACGCCGAGACCGCCTCGCGCGCAGCGCGGCTCGCGGCCGCGGCCGAGGCGTCCCTGCCGGGCGGGGACGTGCCGGCGCCGGTCTACGTCATCGGCACCGAGGTCCCCGTGCCCGGCGGGGCGCTCCACGAGATCGACGGGCTCGAGCCGACGACGCCGGACGCCGCGCGGCGCACGGTCGACGTGCAGCGGGCCGCCTTCGAGCGGGCCGGGCAGGCGGCGGCCTTCGACCGCGTCGTCGCCCTCGTCGTCCAGCCCGGGGTCGAGTTCGGCTCCGCGAACGTCGTCGACTACGACCCGGCCCGGGCCGCCGCGCTCACGGCGGCGCTCGACGACGTGCCCGGGATGGTCTTCGAGGCGCACTCCACGGACTACCAGACCCGGGCCAACCTCACCGCGCTCGTCCGCGACGGCTTCGCCGTTCTCAAGGTCGGGCCGGGCCTGACCTTCGTGCTGCGCGAGACGCTCTACGGTCTCGACGCGGTCGCCGAGGAGCTCGCCGGAGGCCGCCGCCCCGAGACGCTGCGGGCCACCATGGAGCGGGTCATGCTCGCCGCCCCGGCCCAGTGGGACCGGTACTACGAGGGGGACGCCGCCGCGCTCGCGCTCCAGCGGCACTTCTCCTACAGCGACCGGATTCGGTACTACTGGCCGGTCCCCGAGGCGGAGGCCGCGGTCGCGCGCCTGCTCGACCTGCTCGGCGACACCGAGATCCCCGAGACGCTCGTCGGGCAGCACCTCGGCGCCCGCTACGAGGCGGTCCGCGCCGGGCGGCTGCGGCCGACGGCCCGCGCGCTCGTCCTCGCGGCCGTCGAGGCCGTCATGGACGACTACATCACCGCGTGCGGCGCAGGCGCCGCCGCGCACGAGCCGGAGGAGTGACGACGGTGGCGACGATGCGACGCGTGCGGGTGACGGC
>JBQGCR010000422.1:0-2680 GCA_052038585.1 Kineosporiaceae bacterium | reverse complement strand
CCCGACGTGCACGGCGCGGCCGTCGTCGCCGACCCAGCCGAGGTAGCCGGGGCGAGCGCCGGGTCGAGCACGCAGTGGAAGGCCGGCCGTCCGCGCGGGTCGTCGGCGACGGCGTGCACCCGCTCGGCCCCGACGACGAAGCGGGTGTTGACGTCGAGGCCGAGGTCGCGGGCCACGCGGGAGCGGGCTCCGTCCGCGCCGACGACGAACCGGGCGCGCACCGTGCGGACGCCGCCGGGCCCCTCGAGCCGGACGGCGCCGCTGACGGCGTCCCGGCCGGCGTACCGGGTGCCGAGCAGGACCCGCGCCCCGGCGTCCCGCGTCGCCGCGGCCCAGTCGGCGGCGATCCCGGCGACGTCCCCGACGCGGAACGCCACCTCGTCGCTCTCCACCTCGACCGGGTCCCGGCGGGAGGGCGGGTAGAGCAGCACCCTGCGGATCCCCGGTCCGAGCCGGTCCGGCGGGAGGTCGAAGTCCTCCAGCGTCCGGCGGACGAAGATGCCCGTCGTCCGCACGCCCGTCGCGAGGCCGCGGCGCCGGTCGACGAGGACGACGTCGTGCCCGGCCCGGGCGAGCAGGGTCGCCGTCCGTAGGCCCGCGAGGCCGGCGCCGACGACGAGGACGTCGCACGCGGGGCTCGGCATGGTTCGACGCTCGGGGCGTCCGGGCCGGACGGGGACCGTCCGGCCCGGACCTCCACGACGTCTCCACGCGCTCAGCCCCAGGCGAGGGCCCTCTGCGGGTGCTCGAGGACGGCTGCGACGTCGGCGAGGAAGCGCGAGCCGAGGTCGCCGTCGACGAGGCGGTGGTCGAAGCTCACGGCGAGCGTCATGACCTGGCGCACGCGGACCCTCCCCTTGTGCACCCACGGCATCGGCCGGACCTGCCCGGCGGCGAGGATCATCGCCTCGCCCGGGTTGAGGATCGGCGTCCCGCCGTCGACGCCGAAGACGCCGACGTTGGTGATCGTCAGGGTGCCGTCCGCGAGGTCGGCCGGCGGAGTGCGACCCTCGCGCGCCGTCGTCGTCAGGTCTGCGAGCGCCCCGGCCAGGTCGCGCAGCGACAGCCGGTCCGCGGCCTTGACGTTCGGGACGAGCAGGCCGCGCGGCGTCGCCGCCGCGATGCCGAGGTTGACGGCGCCGTGGACGACGATCTCGCCGGCCGCCTCGTCCCACGAGGCGTTGACCCCGGGGTTGCGGCGGGCGGCGACGAGGACCGCCTTGGCGACGAGGAGCAGGGGGCTCACCCGGACGCCCTCGAAGGTGCGGTCCCCGCGGAGCCGCTCGACGAGCTTCATCGTGCGCGTGACGTCGACCTGCACCCACTCCGTGACGTGCGGGGCCGTGAAGGCGCTCGCGACCATCGCCTGCGCAGTGGCCCTGCGGACGCCCTTGACGGGGATGCGGGTCTGGCCTGCATGATCGGCGACCTGAGGTGCATGATCACCGACGCCAGGTGCGTGATCGCCGACGCCAGGTGCATGATCACGGGGAGGGGGGGTCACCGACGTCTCGAGGTCCTGTCTCGTCACCTCGCCGTGGCGGCCGGTGGGGGTGACCGTCGACAGGTCGATGCCCAGGGCCTTGGCGAGCTTGCGGACCGGGGGCTTGGCGAGGGGGCGGGTCGACGGCGGCGCGGTCGCGGCGGCCGGGGCGGGTGCCGGGGAGACCGCGGTGCGGCGGGGGCGGCGGCTCGCCGTCGTCGTCTTGACGCCGTAGCCGACGAGGACGGCCATCCGGGTGCTGCCGCGCTCGGACGCCGCGGGCTCGCGCCGCTCCTCGACGACGGCGGGACCCGCCGCGGCGGGCTCGGTCTCGACGGCGATGATCGGCGTGCCGACCTCGACGGTCGCGCCCTCCTCGACGAGCAGGCCGGCGACGACGCCGGCATAAGGACAGGGCAGCTCGACGAGGCTCTTCGCGGTCTCGATCTCGACGATCGTGTCGTTGACGGCGACGGTGTCGCCGGGCTTGACCTTCCACGAGACGATGTCGGCCTCGGTGAGGCCCTCACCGACGTCGGGCAGGCGGAACTCCATGCGGGACAACGGTTCTCCTCAGAACGCCAGGACGCGGTCGACGGCGTCGAGCACGCGGTCCAGGTCGGGCAGGTAGGCCTCCTCGACGCGGCTGGCCGGGTACGGCGTGTGGAACCCGCCGACCCGCAGCACGGGCGCCTCGAGGGCGTAGAAGCAGCGCTCGGTGATGCTCGCGGCGAGCTCGGAGCCGAGGCCGAGGGAGGTCGGGGCCTCGTGGACGACGACGCAGCGGCCCGTTCGCTCCACCGACGCGCACACGGCGTCGAGGTCGAGCGGGGACAGCGTGCGCAGGTCGACGACCTCGAGCGAGCGGCCCTCCTCGGCCGCGGCCGCGGCCGCCTCGAGCGCCGTGCGGACCATCGGGCCGTAGGCGAGGACGGTCACGTGCTCGCCGGGCCGGACGACGCGCGCGACGTGCAGCGGGTCCGGCGTGCCGGCGACGTCCACCTCGCCCTTGTCCCAGTAGCGGCGCTTGGGCTCGAAGACCATGACCGGGTCGTCGCTGCGGATCGCCTGCTGGGTCATCCAGTACGCGTCGTGCGCCGTCGCGCACGTGACGACCTTGAGCCCGGCCGTGTGCGCGAAGTACGCCTCGGGGCTCTCGCTGTGGTGCTCGACCGCGCCGATGCCGCCGCCGTAGGG
>JBQGCR010000421.1:0-1850 GCA_052038585.1 Kineosporiaceae bacterium | reverse complement strand
GCCTTGGCGCCCTTCCACAGCGCGAAGTCGCGCGGGTGACGCTTGCCGGGCCCCGGCTCGGCGGCGCCGTCGGCGGCGCCGTCGGCGTCCGTGTCGCCGTCCGGGCCCGCCCCGCCCTGGCGGGTCAGGGCGCCGTAGTCCCTGAACGACGGGACGTCGAACCACACGTCCCCGTCGCCGGTCGCGTAGGCGTGGCCCGCGTCGACGAGGCGGGCGACGAGCTCGACCATGTCCGTGACGTGGCCCGTCGCGCGCGGCTCGTACGTCGGCCGCGCGACGTTGAGGCTGTCGTAGGCCGCGGTGAACTCCTGCTCGAAGAGGTACGCGTGGGCCCACCACGGCCGGCCGGCCTCGGCGGCCTTGGTGAGGATCTTGTCGTCGATGTCGGTGACGTTGCGGACGAAGGTCACCGCGTAGCCGCTGCGGGCCAGCCACCGGGCGAGCACGTCGAAGCTCACGGCGGCGCGCATGTGCCCGATGTGCGGGCTGGACTGCGGGGTGGCGCCGCACACGTACAGGCCCGCCCGTCCCGGCGTGATCGGGACGAACTCCCGGATCTGCTGGGCGGCCGAGTCGTACACATGCAACGTCACCCGCCCAGGCTACCGGCGCAGGCACGGGTGCTCAGGACGGGCGGGCCGCTCCCGCGGCAGGCTGGCCGCGTGCAGAACAGCGCCCGGACCGTCGCCGCCGTCCTCCTCGCCCTCACCGTCGCCCAGCTCGTCGTCGGCGCGCTCGTCCCCGGCCTCGACCAGTTCGAGGGCAAGGGGTTCGGCGCCCGGCTCGTCGCCTACCCGGTCATGATGCTCGCGGTCCCCGTCGGCTGGCGGCTGCTCGCCCGCACGCCCGTCCCGTGGGCCGCCGTCGCGTGGGTCATGCTGCCGTTCCTCGTCGACGTCACGGGGAACACCCTCGACCTCTACGACTCGGTCGTCTGGTGGGACGACGCCAACCACCTCGTCAACTGGTTCTTCCTCTGCCTCGGCGCCGGGCTGCTCCTCGCCCGTGGCGGCGTCGCGCCGCGGTGGGCGCTCGGGGTGCTCGTCGCCGGCGTCGGCGCCCTGCTCGCCGTCGCCTGGGAGCTCGGCGAGTGGGCGACGTTCATCCGGTTCGGGACCGAGCTCGCGACGGCCTACACCGACACCCTCGGCGACCTCGTGCTCGGCGCCCTCGGCGGCTCGCTCGCCGGCCTCGTCGTCGCCCTCAGGACCCCTGCGGCGGGGCGCCGGCCCTGACGACGAGCGCGGTGGCGACGGCGGCGACGCCCTCGCCGCGGCCGGTGAGCCCGAGCCCGTCGGTCGTCGTCGCGCTCACCGTCACGGGGGCGCCCACGGCGGCGCTCAGCGCCTCCTGCGCCTCGGCCCGCCGCGGCCCGAGCTTCGGCCGGTTCCCGATCACCTGCACCGCGACGTTGCCGACCTCCCACCCGGCCTCGCGCAGCCGGCGGGCGGTCTCGGCGAGCAGCGCCGTTCCGGCGGCCCCGGCCCACTGCGGCTGGCTCGTGCCGAACTGGCTGCCGAGGTCGCCGCGCCCCGCGGCCGACAGCAGCGCGTCGCACGCCGCGTGCGCGGCGACGTCGGCGTCGCTGTGCCCGGCGAGCCCGCGCTCGCCCGGCCAGTCGAGCCCCGCCAGCCGCATCGGCCGGTCGACGCCCTCGGGCGCGAACGCGTGGACGTCGACGCCGACCCCGGTGCGCGGCAGGGAGGTGCTCATGCGGCCAGCCTAGGCACCCGGCAGCGGTCGGCGGCCCGGGGGCGCAGGTAGCCGCTGCTTGCGAGGATGCCCGGATGGAGCAGGCATCCGCGGCACCCGGCTCGCTGCACCACCTCGAGCTGTGGGTCGCCGACCTC
>JBQGCR010000420.1:0-4887 GCA_052038585.1 Kineosporiaceae bacterium | reverse complement strand
GCCCGGGGCGGGGGGGGGGGGGGGGGGGCGTGGGGCCCGGCCCCCCCCGGGCCCCCCCGCCGGCCCCTCTGCTGACCCGTCCCCCACCGACCGGAAGGAGCCCACCGGTGACCACGCTCGCCGTCGACCACCTGACCTTCTCCTACGACGGCTTCCTCGACGTGCTCCAGGACGTCAGCCTCCGGGTGGACCCGGGGACCGTCGTCGGGCTCATCGGCCCCAACGGGTCGGGCAAGTCGACGCTCCTCAAGGGCGTCGCGGACCTCGTCGCCGTCCGCGACGGCACGGTGCGCGTCTGCGGGGCCGACCACGCCACCCCGGCCGCGAAGACGGGCCTCGTGCTCCTGTCGAGCAACGAGTACCTGCCGGAGTTCCTCACCGGCCGCGAGTACCTCGAGGTGCTGGCCCGGCTGTACGGCGTCCGCCTCGACGACGGCGAGGTGCGCCGCTGGTTCGAGCGGTTCGCGATGCGGGGGCGCTGCGACGACCTCATCGAGTACTACTCCCACGGCATGCGCAAGAAGACCCAGGTGATCTCGGCGCTGCTCCTGCGCCGCCCGCTCACGGTGGTCGACGAGACGCTCAACGGGATCGACGTCGAGGCGCTGCACCGCTGCGAGCGGGAGCTGCGCCGGCTGCGCGACGAGGGGCTCTCCGTGCTGCTGTGCACGCACGACTTCGGCCTGCTCGAGCGTCTCGCCGACCGGGTGCTCTTCCTCGACCACGGCGTCGTCGTCGAGGACGGCCCGACCGCGGAGCTGCTCGCGCGGCACGGGAGCCTGGCGACGATGGTCTTCGACCGGCTCGGCGAGGACGACGACTGACATGCGCGCGCTCCCGGTGCTCGTCCTCGCGCGGATGCTCCTGCGCTTCTTCTCCCGGCGCGTGCTGCGGGTCGGCGTGCTGCGCTCCGGCCCCGTCCGCGCGGTCGCCCTCGTCGGTGTCGCGCTGCTCCTCGCGACGTGCGCCGTCGCCGCGTACGTCTTCCTCGCCCCGCTCGCCGGGGACGACCGCGCCTGGGACCTGCTCTTCACCGTCTCCACGGTGAGCGCGCTGCTCTGGGTGCAGGTCGGCTTCCTGCTCGTCAAGGTCCTCTTCCTCAACGCGGGCGGCCTGCTCCGGCTCAGCCACCAGCTCCCGGTGACCCATCGCGAGCGTGCCGCGGCGTTCCTCCTCTACGAGGCGGCGATGACCGGCCTCGTCGCGGGCGCGGGGTTCTTCGCCGTCGCCACCGCGTCCGTCGTCCTGCTCGGGCCGGCGGGCCTGCTCCGGCTGCTCGAGGCGCTCGTGCTGCCGATGCTGCTGGCCTACCTCCTGCTCACCGTCGTCCACCTGGGCCTCGCCCGGGCCTGCTCGGCGCTGGGGCTGCGCCGGCTCCAGGGCGTCGTCCTCGTGCTCGTCCTCTTCGGGCTCCTGCTCGGCTACACCGCGCTCATGCCGCGGCTGACCGCCGAGGCGACGGCCGTGTACCTCCACGGGGTGCGGGACGTCACGCCGCTCACGGTCCTGCCGTGGCTGCACCGCGAGGCCGGTCCGGCCGGCATGCTCGCGGCCGCGGCGGCCGCCGCCGCGCTGCTCGCGGTGCTCGCGCTCGCGCTGAGCCCGCGGGAACCGGCGCCGTCCCGGCGCTTCGCGGCGGTGCGCCTCGGCCGGCTCGGCCGCCACGTCGACGCGGGGACGTGGTTCGTCCTGCGCAGCACCCAGACCTGGCTCGCGGCGACGGTCGCCGTCGTCCTCTACGCCTACCTCGCGGTGACCGGCACGGGGAACCCGGTGTGGGCCCTGGGCGTCGCGAGCATGTCCGGGCTCTACCAGTTCGCCGCGACCCGGCCGCTGCGCACGCTGCCCGGGGCCCGGCGCACCCCGGCGCAGGTCTACGCCGGCCTGCTGCGCAGCCAGTGCGTCGCCCTCGCCGCGCTCGTCGTGCCCGGCGGCCTCCTCGCCGTCGCGGCGGGCCTGGCCGGGCCGGCCGCCGCGGCGACCGCCGCGCTCGGCTGCCTGTCCGGCGCCCTCGTCACCGTGGGCATCGGCATCGTGTTCCCCGCCGAGAACGACAACCCGTTCTCGGTGTTCATCGGGCTCGGCCTCACCGCGGCGCTGCTCGCCGTCGTCGGCCTCGGGCTCGGCCTGCTCCACCTCCCCCGCCCGGCGTCGGCGGCCGTCGTGGTCGCCGTCGCGGCGCTGTTCGTCTGGTACGGCGTCCAGGGCATCCGGATCGACGAGTCGAGGAGACGTCATGAAGAAGGCAGTGCTGGTCGTCAACAGCGTCGCGGGAGCCGCGGTGCTGACGATGGTGCTCGCGGCGGGCACCATCCTCTACCTCATGTTCACCACGTCTGACACCCCCGCCTACCGCGAGGGCCTGTTCGGCGGGGTCTTCTTCCGGGCCGAGGACATCGGCGGCGGCGGGATCGGCAGCTCGCTCGGCGTCGCCTCGGGAGTGCCTCTCGCCGTGGTGTTCGCGGTGCTCGCCGTCCTGCTGGCCATGGTCCAGCTGAGCTACCGGGTCCTCTCCCGGTACCGCGACGACCTCCTCGCCCAGCGTGCCGCCTGACGGCGCCGGCGGCGGCGTGACCGCGGGTCGCGTCGCCGCCGCCGTCGCCGGGCAGGTGCGCTGGCTGCTGTGGCTGCTCGCCGCCGCGACCGCGGCGGCGACGGGCTGGTGGGCCGCGACCGGTGACCCGTCCCTGCTCCGGCTCGCCGGGTGGTTCGTCGCCGTCGCCGTCGTCGGTCTCGTCGGCTCGTTCACCCTCCACGAGTGGGCGCACGCGGCGGTGCTGCGGGGTGCGGACGGCGTGCACGCCGTGACGCTCGACGTCACGCCCTGGCGGGTCTCGGTGCGGGCCGAGGGCTCGCTCACGGCGGCCCGCGCCCTCGCGGTCGCCGTCGCCGGACCGCTCGCCTGCACGCTCGCCGGCTGCGTGCTCTGGCAGGTGCCCGCCCTGCGCGCCGCCGCGTGCGTCCACCTCGCGCACGCCCTGCTCCTCCTGCCGCCCTGCGGCGACGGCCGGGCGGTCGTCCGCGCGCTCGCGGCGGTCCTGCAGTCCCGCGCCCGGCCGGCCGGCCCGGCCGGGCGGGCTGCCGCTGACTAGGCTGCCGCCATGGAGATCCGCCAGTCGCGCAAGCTCGAGAACGTGGCCTACGACGTCCGTGGCCCGGTGCTCGAGGCGGCCATGCGGCTCGAGGCCCAGGGGGAGAAGATCCTGCGGCTCAACATCGGCAACCCCGCGCGCTTCGGGTTCGAGGCGCCGCCGGACATCCTCGAGCAGATGACCCGCACGCTCGCCACCGCGCACGGCTACAGCGACGCCAAGGGCATCGTCGAGGCCCGCGAGGCCGTCGTCCGCTACCACGCCGCGCGCGGCGTCGCCGGGCTCGACGTCGACGACGTCTGGCTGGGCAACGGTGTCTCCGAGCTCATCTCGATGGTGCTCCAGGCCCTCCTCGACGACGGCGACGAGGTGCTCCTGCCCGCGCCGGACTACCCGCTGTGGACCGCGGTGACGAGCCTGGCCGGCGGCCGGCCCGTGCACTACCGGTGCGACGAGGAGAACGGCTGGGTGCCCGACCTCGAGGACCTCGAGTCGCGGATCACGGCGCGCACGGTGGCGCTCGTGCTCATCAACCCGAACAACCCGACCGGCGCCGTCTACCCCCGGCACGTCGTCGAGGCGTTCGCCGACGTCGCCCGCCGGCACGGGCTCATCCTCTTCAGCGACGAGATCTACGACCAGGTGCTCTACGACGGCGCGACCCACGTGCCGACGGCGTCCGTCGCGCCGGACGTCCTGACCATCACCTTCAACGGGCTGTCGAAGGCGTACCTCGTCGCCGGCTTCCGTGCCGCGTGGATGGTCGTCTCCGGCCCGAAGGAGCACGCCCGCAGCTACCTCGAGGGCCTGACGATCCTCGCGAACATGCGGCTGTGCGCGAACGTGCCTGCGCAGCAGGCGATCACGGTCGCGCTCGGGGACGGGCCGCGGAGCATCCAGGCGCTCACCCTGCCGTCCGGACGACTCACCGCGCAGCGCGACGTCACCGTCGAGCTGCTCGGCGCGATGGAGGGCGTCTCGGTGGTCAGGCCCGAGGGCGCGCTCTACTGCTTCCCGCGGCTGGACCCCGAGGTGCACGCGGTGGACGACGACGAGCAGCTCGTCCTCGACCTGCTCCACGAGGAGAAGGTGCTCGTCGTCCACGGCCGCGGCTTCAACATCACGACGCCGGACCACTTCCGGATCGTCACGCTCCCCGAGGTGGACGACCTGCGCGACGCCCTCGGCCGGATCGGCGAGTTCCTCGACCGACGCCGCCGGCGCTGACCTCGTTTCGTCCTTGCCTTAAATAAGCAAGCGGCGATACGGTCGTCCGCATGAGCGACCTCGCCGCCGGCCTCGGCCTGACCACCCGCTCCGTCTCGACGCTCGTCGGCGACAGCGACGGCGACCCGGTGCGCCGCGTCGTCCTGGCCCGGACGTTCCCGACGGACCAGGACGACCTCTGGGACGCCGTGACGAGCCCCGAGCGCCTGCCCCGCTGGTTCCTGCCGGTCAGCGGCGACCTCCGCGAGGGCGGCACGTACCAGTTCGAGGGCAACGCCGGCGGCACGGTCGAGGTGTGCGAGCCGCCGCGCCGGGTCCGGGTCACCTGGGGCATGGGCGACGGCGAGCCGGTGCGCGTCACGCTGACGCTGACTCCGGACGGCGCCGGCACCCGGCTCGAGCTCGAGCAGGTCGGGCCGGTCGCGGCGCAGTTCTGGGACGCCTACGGCCCCGCGGCGACCGGGCTCGGCTGGGACCTCGGCTTCGTCGGCCTCGAGGGGCACGTCGGCCCGGGCGACCCGGCGGTCACCCCGGAGCAGGCCGCCGCGTGGATGGGCTCACCGGAGGG
>JBQGCR010000419.1:0-6608 GCA_052038585.1 Kineosporiaceae bacterium | reverse complement strand
GGCGCGGGCGACGGGCTCGACCTCCATGCCGAGCCAGCCGGCGAGCATCCGCCCGTACTCGGGGCGCAGCGACCCGTCGCGGATCGTCGCGACGACCGGCGCGGCGGCGCGCAGGGCCTGGACGCGGCCCTCGGCGGTGTCGAGGTCGTAGCGGCGCAGCGTCGTCCGGATCGCGAACTCGAACATCGGCTGGCGGGCGGAGACGAGGTCGCGCACGGCCTGGTCGCCGCGGGCCTGGCGCAGGTCGCACGGGTCCATCCCGTCGGCCGCGACGGCGACGAACGTCTGCGCGACGAAGCGCTGGTCCTCGGCGAAGGCCCGCATCGCGGCCTTCTGCCCGGCCTCGTCGCCGTCGAAGGTGAAGACGACCTGGCCGCCGGTCGCGCTGTCGTCGCCGAGCAGCCGCCGGACGATCCGGATGTGGTCGGCGGCGAACGCCGTGCCGCACGTCGCGACGGCCGTCTCGACGCCGGCGAGGTGGCAGGCCATGACGTCGGTGTAGCCCTCGACGACGACGACCTGGCGGCTGCGGGCGATCTCCCGCTTGGCGAGGTCGACCCCGTAGAGCACCTGGCTCTTCTTGTACAGGGCGGTCTCGGGGGTGTTGAGGTACTTGGCCTCGATGCGGTCGTCGTCGAACAGCCGGCGGGCGCCGAAGCCGACGGTCGCGCCGGTGACGTCGCGGATCGGCCAGACCAGGCGCCCGCGGAAGCGGTCGTAGAGCCCGCGCTGGCCCTGGCCCGCCAGGCCCGAGGCGAGCAGCTCCTCCTCGGTGAACCCGCGCCCGCGCAGGTGCTTGAGCAGCGCCTCGCCGCTGCGCGGGGCGAAGCCGACGCCGAAGTGGGCCGCGGCGTCCCGGTCGAAGCCGCGGTCGGCGAGGAAGCGGCGTCCGGTCGCGGCGTCCGGGGACGCGCCGAGCTGCTCGGTGAAGAACTGCTCGGCGACCCGGTTGGCCTCGAGCAGCCGCTGGCGCTGGCCGACCTGCTCGCGCCGGGCGCCGGCCTTGCCGCTGCCGTCGTCCTCGTACCGCAGCGCGTAGCCGAGCCGCGCGGCGAGCCGCTCGACGGCCTCGCCGAAGGTGAGGTGGTCGACCTTCTGGACGAAGGAGATGACGTCACCCCCCTCGCCGCAGCCGAAGCAGTGCCAGAGGTTGACCTGCGGCCGGACGTGGAAGGACGGCGTCCGCTCGTCGTGGAACGGGCACAGGCCCTTCATCGAGCCGACGCCGGCGCTCTTCAGCGTGACGTGCTCGCCGACGACCTCCTCGATCCGGGAGTTGTCGCGCACGTGCTCGACGTCCTCGCGGCGGATCCTCACGCGGCTCAGCGTAGGCGGCGCGGCGGTGCGCCCGCCCGGCGGCTCAGCCGTCCTGTGGAGGACGGGGGGCCCGGACGATGCGGACGACGTCGTCGGCGGCCCGGGTGAGCACGTCGCGCAGCTCCCGCCGCTGGGCGTCGGTGAGGGCGAGGCGGGTCAGCGCCGCGGTCACCGTCGCGAGCTGCCCGGTGACCCAGGCGGCGACGTCGTCGTCCGTCGGCCTGGTCGTCGTCGTCGCGGTCGGGCGTGCCGGCGCCGGGCGGGGTGCCCGGCGGCGGGCCTGGCGGGCCTCCTTGGCCGCCTGCTTGAGCTCGGCGCGCAGGTCCCGGACGGACCCGGAGACCTCGCTGCGGATCTCGTCCGCGAGGTCGCGGACGCTGCCGGCGATGTCGGCCTCGAGGTCGTCGAGCTCGCCCGAGCGCGCGGCGAGCTCGGCCCGGCCGGCGTCGGTGATCGAGTAGACCTTGCGCCCGCCCTCGGCGCGGACCTCGACGAGGCCGTCCGCCGTCAGCCGCGCGAGCCGCGGGTACACGGTGCCGGCGCTCGGCGTGTAGAGGCCGAGGAAGCGGTCCTCGAGCGCCCGGATGACGTCGTAGCCGTGCCGCGGGCTCTCGTCGAGCAGCCGCAGGAGGTACAGCCGGAGCCGGCCGTGCGCGAAGACCGGCGTCACGGCAGGACCGCCCGGGGCACGATGACGACGTCGCCGGAGACGCTCTTGGCCTGCAGGCTCCCCTGCCCGGACCCGATCCGGCCGCTCAGGGTCCGCTTGCCGGGTGCGGTCTGGACGAGGACGCCGTCGAAGGCGGCCTCGAGCGAGCCGGAGACCGAGCGGACGTCGAGGGCCAGCCCGGTGTCCGGCGGGACGCGCATCCGCAGGGCGCCGGAGACGGTCTTGACCCGGACGTCCGCTCCGTCCTCGAGGTCGAGGTCGAGCGTCACGTCGCCGCTGACGCTCTCGGCGCCGACCCGGCCGCTGCGCCCGCCGGCCACCGTGAGGTCGCCGGACACGGTGCGCAGGCTGAGATCCCCGGCGACGCCGCGGGTCTGCAGGTCCCCGCTCACGGTCCGCGCGGAGATCCTCGCGCTCACGCCGTCGATCGTCAGGTTGCCCGAGACGCTGCGCACCGTGGCGTCCGTGCCGGCGATCCCGCTGACGAGCCCGTCTGCGGTGACGAGGCGGACGCTGACGTCGGTGTCCCGCGGGACGCTCACCGACACGACCGCGTTGGCCCGGCGCAGGCCGCTCATCCAGTCGAGGATGCCGCCCCCGACCGACCGCTCGTGGGCGATCCGCAGGGTGCCGTCGACGACCTCGACCTCGAGCGGTCCGTCGACGGACGACACCTCGACCCGGGCCCGCCCGAGGTCGTCCACCTCGCCCCCGACGACGTCGAGCCGGCCCCCGACGAGCCGGACGTCGAGCCGGCGCACCCCCTCGACGTCGACCGACTGCGGCTGCTGGATGCGACGGTTCACGGGGGCCTCCACGAGACGATGTGTCGCGATGTATCGCGTTGGGCCCACGGTAGCGCCGCCCGCCCCGAAGTCAAGACATATCGCGTCCCTCCGTCCTGGCCCGCCGTTCGGATGCGGGCTCACCGGACGTATCGGCCTGGTGGACGCCTCCGTCAGGACAGGCGGGCGAACCAGGCCAGGGCGCTCGCGTCCGTCAGCGAGGCGACCTGGTCGAGGACGACGCGGCGGCGGCCGGCGTCGTCGTCCGCCTCGTCCCACGCCGTGGCGAACCGGGGCTGCAGCGCGTGCGGGGCGCCGGACGTCAGCCGGTCGACGAGCGTCGCGACGACCTCGCGCTGGTGGGCGTAGAGCGGCTGGCGGTCCTCGGCCGTCATGACGAAGACGGCGGCCAGGCCCTTGAGCGTCGTGATCTCGACGAGGCTCTCCCGGGGCAGGACGACGTCGGCGGCGTACCGGGTGAGCGCCCCGTCGCCGTAGCGGGACCGGGTGGCGTCCTCGACCGCGCGCGTGAACCGGCCGATGAGCCCGCTCGTGAGGTCCTTGAGCGCCGCGAGCGCACGCCAGGAGCCGTCGTAGGCGTCGAGCCAGCCGGGCAGCCGCCGCAGCCGCTCGACCGCGGCGACCACCTCGTCGTCGTCGACGTCGTCGACGTACCAGGCCCGGACCTGCTCGCCCACGCGCGCCAGGACGTCCGGACGCGTGACGACGGCGGGGTCGAGGTGGCCGCCGACGACGGCGTCCTCGACGTCGTGGACGCTGTACGCGATGTCGTCGGCGAGGTCCATGACCTGCGCCTCGATGCACCGGCGGCCCCGCGGGGCGCCCTCGCGCAGCCAGGCGAAGACGGCCGAGTCCTCGGCGTAGGCGCCGAACTTCGTGCTGGCGGCGCCGAGCGGGCCGCCGCCGCGCGGCCACGGGTACTTGGCGATCGCGTCGAGGCTGGCCCGAGTCAGGTTGAGCCCGGCCCCCCGGCCGGTCGCCGGGACGACGACCTTCGGCTCGAGCCGGGTGACCAGCCGCAGCGTCTGGGCGTTGCCCTCGAAGCCGCCGATGTCCTGGCTCAGGACGTCCAGGGCCGTCTCGCCGTTGTGGCCGAACGGAGGGTGGCCGAGGTCGTGCGCGAGGCAGGCGGTGTCGACGACGTCGGGGTCGCACCCGAGCGCCAGCCCGAGCTCGCGACCGACCTGGGCCACCTCGAGGCTGTGGGTCAACCGGTTGCGGACGAAGTCGTCCGTGTCCGGGCCGACGACCTGCGTCTTGGCGGCGAGCCGGCGCAGCGCCGAGGAGTGCAGGACGCGCGCCCGGTCCCGGGCGAACTCCCCGCGGCGCGGGTCCTTCGGCGGTTCGGCGACCCGGCGGCTCGCGTCGTGCGGGGTGTAGGCGCTCATGACGGGCGCCAGTCAACCACCCGACACCGACAGCTCGGCCTGGCTGACGGCCTGCGCGGCGAGGTCGTCGAGCTCGCGCGAGACGAGCCAGCCGTCCGGCAGGCTCACGCTTCGCGGGCTCCCCGTGCGTCCCCGCGGTCCCTCGGCCGGCTCGCCCGGCCAGGGCTGGTCGGCGTCGAGGTCGGCGACGATCTCGTCGAACTGCTCGAGGCTCTCGAGCAGGCCGAGCCGGTTGCGCAGCTCGGTCCCGACGCGGAAACCCTTGGTGTACCAGGCGATGTGCTTGCGGATGTCGCGGCAGGCACGCCGGTGGTGGTCGTCCGGGTAGCGCTCGGCGTAGTGCTCGTCGAGGTACTCGATGTGCCGGCGCAGCGTGGCGAGCACCTCGCGGAACGTCGGCGTCGCGCGCTCCGGTCGCCCCTCGAAGGCGGCCTGGAGGTCGGCGAAGAGCCACGGCCGGCCGAGGCAGCCGCGGCCGACGACGACGCCGTCGCAGCCGGTCTCGGCGACCATCCGCAGGGCGTCGTCCGCCGACCAGACGTCCCCGTTGCCGAGCACCGGGACGCTCGTCACGGCCTCCTTGAGCCGGGCGATGGCCGACCAGTCCGCGTGGCCGGAGTAGTAGTCGGCCGCCGTCCGGCCGTGCAGCGCGACGGCGGCGACGCCCTCGCCCTCGGCGATGCGTCCGGCCTCGAGGTAGGTCAGGTGGTCCGGGTCGATGCCCTTGCGCATCTTCACGGTGACCGGGACGCCGTGGGGCGAGGCCGCCTCCACCGCGCGCCGGACGATCGCCGTGAACAGGTCGGTCTTCCACGGCAGCGCGCTCCCGCCGCCCTTGCGGGTCACCTTGGGGACGGGGCAGCCGAAGTTGAGGTCGACGTGGTCGGCCCGGTCCTCCTCGACGAGCATCCGCACCGCCGCGCCGACGACGCCGGGGTCGACGCCGTACAGCTGCACGCTGCGCGGCGACTCGTCGGCGTCGTGCTGGATCAGCCGCATCGACTCGTCGTTGCGCTCGAGCAGCGCCCGCGACGTCACCATCTCGCTGACGAAGACGCCGGCACCCTGCTCCCGGCACAGCCGCCGGAAGGCCTGGTTGGTGATGCCCGCCATCGGCGCCAGCACGACCGGCGCACCGACGACGTGCGGCCCGATCCGCAGGCCCGGGGAAGCAGTGCTCACTCCCCTATTGTCGCCCACCCGCCCGATGACGCGCGCAACTTGACGTTGGTGGCTACCTACGCGTCCAACGCCCCGTTGCCCGCAACACGAAAGCGCCCAACGGCGTCGTCTGGCAGGAGGCCTACGCATTTCGGCTTGTGGATGAGGCTCGTCGTCCACAGGTCGGCACTTCGGCGAGCCACGACTCCGCAGCCCGACGCCACCATCTTCTCCATGCCTCGTCCGACCAAGACCGACTGGCGCGCTGTCGACGCGCTGCTGGATGCCAACGAGCGCGTCGTCACCCATGGCCAGCTCATCGCCTGCGGGATGCTCAAGTCCACGATCAGCCGGCGCATCCGACCGGGCGGGCCGTGGCAAAGGGGTGCGCCGGGAGTGGTCATCGCACACAGCGGCACGCCGACCCGTCGGGAGCTCGAGCTGGTTGGACTGAGCTTCGCCGGACCGGGCTCGATGATCACCGGAGCCGACGCCCTCCACGCCCACGGTGCGAAGGCGCCCGCGAGGACCGACCCGGTCCGACTCCTCATCCCCATGTCCAGCAACAGGAAGTCGTTCGGCCAGTTCGTCGTCGAACGGACGTCACGGATGCCGAAGAGCTCGGTGAGACACGGAATCCCATACGCACCCGCCTTCAGAGCGGTGGTGGACCTCTGTCGGCACACACCGGACCTGGACAAGGTGCGTGGCCTCGTGGCCGGCACCGTGCAACGTCGGCGCGCCACCATCGACGAGATCCGCGACGAGATCCACGCGACACAGCGCCAGCGGACAGCCCTGCCACGGATCGTCCTCTACGAGGTCTCCGCGGGCATCCGGTCGGTCGCCGAGGCCAAGGTGCGGGAGATCATGGCGAAGCTGGGTATCCGACCCGGCTTGTGGAACGTCCGGCTGTTCAACGAGCACGGAGCCCTGTTCCTGTCGCCGGACTGCTATTGGCCCGACCTCGCCGCGGCCATCGAGATCGATTCGCTGGAGTTCCACCTCGCCCCAGCGGACTTCCGTCGGACCCGGGCCCGTGAGCGCCGCCTCACGCTGAACGGCGTGCTGGTCCTGAGCTTCACGCCCGGCGAGATCCTCGCTGACCCCGAGGCCTTCGGGCGCGCACTCCTCGCTCTGCTGGAGATGGCGGCCAACCGGCCCGTCCCCCCGGGCCTGACCTGGCGTCGTGCCGACGACGCCGCGTGACATGACCGGATTCGGCGGCGCCGGTGACAGTTGGTCGTCTGCGCCGAAGCGGGCCCC
>JBQGCR010000418.1:0-6380 GCA_052038585.1 Kineosporiaceae bacterium | reverse complement strand
CGCCGGCCAGGACGCCGGCGCGGACGCCGTCGTCGAGCGCGCGGCCGTCGCGTTGCGCCGGGCCGGCGCGACCGTCGTGCCCGTGCGGCTCGACGACGCCCGGGTCTTCGACGACGAGGGCACCGCGCTGGCGTCGGAGTTCCGCCGGGACCTCGAGGCCTACCTCGCCGCGACCCCCGGCACCCACCCGCGGACGCTGGCCGGGCTCGTCCGCTTCAACCGGCAGGACTCCCTCGAGCTGAGGTACTTCGGGCAGGAGCTGTTCCTCGCCTCGCTCGCCGCCCCGCCGGCGGACGACCCCTCGGTCGTCGCGGCACGCCAGCGGGCCCGCTCGACCGCCCGGTCGATCATCGACTCCACGCTGCGCGAGGGGCGCCTGGACGCCGTCGTCGCCCCGACCAACGCGCGGGCGTGGGTCACGACCCTCGGCGAGGGCGACGCGTTCAGCGGACCGTCGTCGTCCACGCTGCCGGCCGTCTCCGGCTACCCGAACGTCACCGTCCCCGGGGGGCTGGCGAACGGGCTCCCGATCGGGATCTCCTTCCTCGGCGGGCGCTGGGACGACGCGCAGGTCATGGACCTCGCGTACTCCTTCGAGCAGGCGACGAAGGCCCGGCGCGCGCCGACGTACCGGGCGTCCCTGGGGCGCTGACCCCACGCGCCCGGCGGACGAGCGACGGGAGAGCGAGGTCACGCGTACCGGGGGCGGGTGCCGGGTAGGGGACGGGCAGGTCCTGCTGTTGAGGAGAGCGTGATGAGCCAGTCGACCCCTGCGTCCACCCACCGCGTCGTCGTCGTCGGGTCGGGCTTCGGCGGCCTGTTCGCCGCCAAGCGCCTGCGCCGCGCCCCCGTCGAGGTGACGGTCGTCGCCCGCACGCCCTTCCACCTCTTCCAGCCGCTGCTCTACCAGGTGGCGACCGGGGTGCTGTCCGAGGGCGAGATCGCGCCCGCGACCCGGGAGATCCTCCAGGGCCAGGACAACGCCCGCGTGATCCTCGGTGACGTCACCCGCATCGACCTCGAGCGCAAGGTCGTCGTGTCCCAGCACCCGCTGGGGGAGACGACGACGCCGTACGACAGCCTCGTCGTCGCCGCCGGTGCCGGGCAGTCGTACTTCGGCAACGACCACTTCGCCGAGTACGCGCCCGGCATGAAGTCGATCGACGACGCCCTCGAGCTGCGCGGGCGGATCTTCGGCGCCTTCGAGCTCGCCGAGCTCTGCGAGGACCCCGCGGAGGTCGAGCGGCTGCTCACCTTCGTCGTCGTCGGCGCCGGCCCCACCGGTGTCGAGATGGCCGGCCAGATCGCCGAGCTCGCGCACCGGACGCTGCGCAAGGACTTCCGGCACGTCGACCCGACGAAGGCGCGGATCGTCCTCCTCGACGCCGCCCCGGCCGTCCTCGGCCCGTTCGGGGAGAAGCTGTCCCAGGACGCGACGCGGCACCTGCGCAAGATCGGCGTCGAGGTGATGCTCGGCCAGAAGGTCGTCGGCGTCGACGCGACCGGCGTGGAGATCGAGGACGGCGCGGGCGCCCGGCACCGGATCGACAGCATCTGCAAGGTCTGGGCCGCCGGGGTGTCCGCCTCGCCGCTGGGCCGCCAGCTCGCCGAGCAGTCCGGCGCCGAGCTCGACCGCGCCGGCCGGGTCAAGGTGCTCCCCGACCTCACCCTGCCCGGCCACCCCGAGGTCTACGTCATCGGCGACATGATGGCGCTGAACAACTACCCGGGGGTCGCGCAGGTCGCGATGCAGGGGGCCAAGCACGCCGCCGGGCAGATCCGCAAGCGCCTCGCGGGTCAGGAGACCGGGCAGCCCTTCGAGTACTTCGACAAGGGCTCGATGGCGACGGTCTCCCGCTTCCACGCCGTCGCGAGCGTCGGCAAGCTCAAGGTCACGGGCTTCCTCGCGTGGCTGCTCTGGCTCGTCATCCACCTC
Organism: Kineosporiaceae bacterium; assembly: GCA_052038585.1. Lineage (GTDB taxonomy): Bacteria > Actinomycetota > Actinomycetes > Actinomycetales > Kineosporiaceae > JBQGCR01. Next base: position 4,444 of record JBQGCR010000418.1, on the reverse strand, counting down.
GTCTACCTCATCGGCTTCAAGAACCGCGTCACGACGCTGCTGCACTGGGCGGTGAGCTTCGTCGGCCGCGGCCGCTCGCAGCGGGCCGCGACCGAGCAGCAGGTCTTCGCGCGGCGCGCCATCGAACGGCTGCGCGACCTCGGCGAGGACGTGCTCCGGCCGTTCGACCCGACGTCGCCGCCCCGGCCCACCGACACCGCGCAGGACGTCCCGGCGAGCATCGGCGACGAGGCGGCCGACCGCCGGCAGGAGGCCCGCGCGACCCGCTGAGGTGACCGGCGCCGACCTGGTGCAGGCTGTGGGCCGTGCACTTCGTCGGCGTCGACCTCGCGTGGGGGCAGAACAAGCCGACCGGCGTCGCAGTCCTCGACGGCTCCGGTCGGCTCCTGCACGTCGGCGCCGCGCTGACCGACGACGAGGTGCTCGCGGCGGTCCGGCCCTGGTGCGAGGGCGAGGTCGTCGTCGGGTTCGACGCGCCGATCGTCGTCGTCAACGCCACCGGCAACCGGCCCGGCGAGGCCGCGCTCAACCGGGACTTCGCCCGCTTCCAGGCCGGCGCCCACCCGGCCAACCTCGGCAAGCCGGAGTTCCGGGACACCCCTCGTGCGGCCCGGCTCGCGGCGGCCCTCGGCCTCGACCTCGACCCGCTCGGCGGGGCGTCGCGCCGGGCGCTCGAGGTGTACCCGCACCCCGCGACGGTCTCGCTGTTCCGGCTCGGCCGGACCCTGAAGTACAAGAACAAGCCCGGCCGGACGGTCGAGTCGCTGCGGGCCGCGCTGCTCACCCTCATGGGGCTCGTCGAGGGGCTCGAGGGGTCGCGCCCGCGGCGCGAACTCCACGCGGGGCGCTCGGGGTGGGAGCGGCTCGTCGCCGCCGCGGCGGCCGCGACGCGCACGAGCGAGCTGCGGGTCGTCGAGGACCAGGTCGACGCCGTCGTCTGCGCGTACGTCGCCCTCTGGGCGACCCGACGCCCCGCCGACACGACCGTCTACGGCGACCCGGCCACCGGCGCGATCGTCGTCCCCACGCTGCCGCCGGGCCACGAGCCGGCGGCGGGCGACGGGACCGACGACGGCGGGACGGGCGGCGCTGCGGACGAGGAGCCGGCCCGGATCGCCGGCGCGGTCGAGGAGTACGCCCGCCGGCACCCGGCCCTCGTCGAGGCCGCCGACCGCTGGGTGGCCCTCGTGCGGTCCGTCCTCGACGAGGGCGGCATCAACTACCTGTCCGTCACGGGCCGGGCCAAGAGCGTCGCCTCCTTCGCCGGCAAGGCGGCCCGCCGGGACGCGCGCGGGCTGCTCTACCCCGAGCCGCTCGAGGACGTCACCGACCAGGTGGGCGTCCGGGTCGTCACGTACGTGCTCGGGGACGTCGCCGCCGTGGCCGACCTGCTCGCCGACCAGGTCGTCGTCCTCGACGACCGCGACCTCGGCCGGGAGACCGCGAGCCAGGGACGCTTCGGGTACGCGAGCCGTCACCTCCTCGTCTCGCTCGACCCGGTCCGGGAGCGGCACCCGGGGTACGAGCCGCTGCGCCGGCGGGTCGCCTCGGTGCAGATCCGCACGGTCCTGCAGCACGCGTGGGCCGAGTTCGAGCACGACATCCGCTACAAGGGCAGCGTCCCGGACGAGCACGGGCCCGAGTTCGACCGCCGCTTCACCCTCGCGGCGGGGCTGCTCGAGCTCGCCGACCGGGAGTTCTCGGCGATCCGGGACCGGCTGCGGGGCACGCCCGACGGCGTGCCGGAGGACGACGACGACGACCCGCGGATCGACGCCCGCGAGCTCGCCGCGTTCCTCGCCGGCCAGTACCCGGACGCCGGCTGGTCGCGGACCGACCACTACGACTGGATCTCCGGGCTGCTCCTCGAGCTCGGCGTGACGAGCCTGCGGGAGCTCTCGGAGACCCTGCGCGGCGTCGACGCGGTGACCCTGCTGGCGCGGATGGACTACCGGTACCCGCCCGGCGCGGTCCGGCGGCTCGACGACGCGCTCCTCGCCCGGTTCGGCGAGCAGTACGTCGCCCTGCCGGGCAACGCCCACCGCGACCAGGCGCTCCTGACCCGCCTGGCCCGCCTCACCGCCCCCGACCCCGAGGGCTAGTGCATCGCGAGGGCGTTGACCCCGAAGCCGAGGGCGGCGACGACGGCGAGGAAGCCGAGCGTCGCCAGCACGACGAGCGAGAACGGGTGACGGGCGGTGAACGGGGCGCGGGTGGTCGGCGTGCTCACGGTCTCTCCCGGTGCAGGGTGGGGGCGGGGACGGTCGGACTCTAGGAACGGCGGCGCGCCGCGCCACCGGGACCTTCGGCTCCCCGGACGCGGACGGCCCGCGCGCCGTGACGCACGACACCGGGCCGGGAGGACCGCCAGGGGCCGAGGGTCCCGGGGTGGCGGCCCGCGGCGCGCCTAGCGTCGCGGTGTGCCCACCCAGACCCTGAGCCCCCGGACCACCGGTGCGCGGCGCACGACCGTCGCGCTCAAGCTGCTCATGGCGACCACCGGCACCTTGTTCGTCGCCTTCGTGCTCATGCACATGTACGGCAACCTCAAGGTCTTCGCCGGCCAGGACGCCTTCGACACCTACGCCCACCACCTGCGCACCCTCGGGGAGCCGATCCTGCCGTACGGCGGGTTCCTGTGGGTGTTCCGGGTCGTGCTCCTGCTCAGCCTCGTCGGGCACGTGTGGAGCGCGTTCGCCCTGTGGCGCAGGGCCGCCGGGGCGCGCAGCACCCGCTACGCGGTGCGGGCGGCGAGCGTCATGGCGTGGAGGTCGCGGGCCATGCGCTGGGGCGGGGTCGCCCTCCTGCTGTTCCTCGTCTGGCACCTGGTCCAGTTCACGGTCGTCAAGCCGAACGTCAACCCCGACGTCCCCGACGCCTCGATCGGCGACAGCCCCTACGCGCTCGTCGTCGCGAGCTTCCAGGTGTGGTGGGTCGTCGTCGTCTACCTGCTCGCCCTGGCGGCGCTCGGGCTGCACCTGCAGCACGGGGTGTGGAGCGCCGCGCAGACCCTCGGCTGGACCGGCTCGCCGCGCGCCCGGCGCACCGCCGTCGGCGTGGCCCACGCGGTCGCCGCCGTCACGGCGGTGGGCTTCGCGCTGCCGCCCCTGGCCATCCTGTTCGGCGTCGTGGACTGAGAGGACGACGACATGAGCGACACCACCGCCGGCCTCTACCTCGAGGGCGAGCCGCTGGTCGACACCAAGGCACCCACCGGTCCGATCGAGACCCGCTGGACCAGACGGAAGTTCGAGGCCCGGCTGGTCAACCCGGCCAACCGCCGCAGGCTCTCCGTCATCGTCGTCGGCACCGGCCTGGCCGGCTCGTCCGCCGCCGCGACGCTCGGGGAGGCCGGCTACCGGGTCACGGCGTTCTGCTACCAGGACTCGCCGCGCCGGGCGCACTCCATCGCCGCGCAGGGCGGCATGAACGCGGCCAAGAACTACAAGGAGGACGGCGACTCGGTCTTCCGGCTCTTCTACGACACCGTCAAGGGCGGCGACTACCGGGCCCGCGAGTCCAACGTCTACCGCCTCGCCGAGGTCAGCGCGAGCATCATCGACCAGTGCGTGGCCCAGGGCGTCCCCTTCGCCCGCGAGTACGGGGGCCTGCTCGACAACCGGTCCTTCGGCGGGGTGCAGGTCTCGCGCACCTTCTACGCCCGCGGCCAGACCGGCCAGCAGCTGCTCATCGGCGCCTACCAGGCGCTGCAGCGCCAGGTCGCGGCCGGCACCGTCTCGATGCACACCCGCCACGAGATGCTCGAGCTCGTCGTCGTCGACGGCCGCGCCCGCGGGGTCGTCGTCCGCGACATGGTCTCCGGCGAGGTGCGGACGCACGTCGCCGACGCCGTCGTCCTGGCCACCGGCGGGTACGGCAACGTCTTCTTCCTCTCGACGAACGCCATGGGCTGCAACGTCACCGCGACGTGGCGCGCGCACCGCAAGGGCGCGTGGTTCGCCAACCCGTGCTTCACCCAGATCCACCCGACGTGCATCCCGGTGTCCGGCGACCACCAGAGCAAGCTCACCCTCATGAGCGAGTCGCTGCGCAACGACGGCCGGATCTGGGTGCCGAAGGACCCCGCCGACCGCGAGAAGGACCCGCGGGACGTCCCGGAGGAGGCGCGCGACTACTACCTCGAGCGCATCTACCCGGCCTTCGGCAACCTCGTGCCGCGCGACATCGCCTCCCGGGCCGCGAAGTACCAGTGCGACGCCGGCAAGGGCGTCGGGCCCGGGGGCCTGGGCGTCTACCTCGACTTCGCCGACGCCATCGGGCGGCTCGGCCGGGACGCCGTGGCCGCCCGCTACGGCAACCTCTTCGACATGTACGAGCGGATCACCGGGCAGGACCCCTACGAGACGCCGATGCGGATCTACCCGGCCGTCCACTACACGATGGGCGGGCTCTGGGTCGACTACGACCTGCAGTCGACGATCCC
>JBQGCR010000417.1:0-2128 GCA_052038585.1 Kineosporiaceae bacterium | reverse complement strand
AGCGGGCGACGAACGGGTCGGTGTGCGCCGGCTCCCACGCCCGCTCCTGCGCGAGGGCCCAGAGCATCGAGGGCCGCAGCACCCGGGTGTGCGGCCCGGCCACGTCGACGACGAGGACGCCGCACCCCTCGGACACCGCCGCCTGGGCGGCGCGCGCCGGGGTGACCGGCACGGGCCGGGCCGCGGCGTCCCACGCGGCGAGCGCGTCGGCGCCGGTGAAGACGGGCAGGGCGCGCGAGCCGTCGGGGGCGACGAGGGTCACGGCGGCCATGTCGACGCCCTTCTCGACGGCGAGCGGCCCGGTGGCGTCGACCTCCGTCGGCTCGGCGACGACCGGCACGAGGAGGCGGCTGACCTCGAGCGCACGCATGAGGGCGAGGTCGTCGCCGGGGGCCGCGAGGAGCGCCCGCAGCGCGGGGTCGGCCTCGCCGGTGTCGGACTCGAACCCGGACGGGCTCAGCTCGCGCCGCTGCCACGGGGTGCCCGCGGAGTCGGTCGGGGCGTCGGGGACGTCGGCGTGGTCGTGCGGCACGCCCGCCACGGTACCGAGCGGCCTCAGGCGACCGGCTCGCGGGCGGCCGGCGACACCGCCGCCCGTCCGGCGGCGCGGGCGGCCCGGCGCCCCCGGGCCGCGCCGGACGTGACGACGCTCCCGAGCAGCGCGACGAGCACCCCCGCCGCCGCGACGACGAGGAAGCCCGCGCCCCAGCCGGCGTGGTCGATGACGAACCCGGTCAGCGGCGCACCGAGCGCGGTGCCGGCGGTCATCGAGGAGCCGTGCCAGCCCATCGCCTCGCCGCGGGCCGACGCCGGGACGGCCCGGCTCACCTGGTCGATCGTCGCGGTGATCGTCGGGGCGCAGAACAGGCCGGAGACCAGGGCGAGCACCCCGAGGGTCCACGGGCCGCCGGCGAGCGCGAGCGGCGCGGTGGTGACGGCGAGGCCGCCGAGCAGCCAGAAGGCGCTGACCGAGCGGTGCATCCCGCCGTAGACGAGGCCGCCGACGAGCGAGCCGAGCGCCCACACCGCGAGGACCGGACCGATCGCGCCGGGCGCGCCGAGGTCGCGCAGCGCGGCGACGACGCCGAGGTCGGTACCGGAGAGGACGACGGTGCTCGTCGCGGCCCCGAGGCAGACGACGAGGAAGCCCGGCCGCAGCCACGCCGAGCGCGGGACGGCGGGGCGCGACGGCTCGTCGGGGTCGACGTCCTCGCGCAGGACCGGGTTCGCGACCCAGAGCAGGACCCCGGCGAGCACGCCCGCACCCTGGACGGCGAGCAGGACGAGGTCGGTGCGCCACGCGGCGGCGGCCCAGACGCCGAGCGCCGGCCCGACCATGAACGACAGCTCGACCGCGACCGCGTCGAGCGAGATGGCGGTGCGCCGGTCCTCCTCCGGCACGGCCGCGATGACCGCCTGCCGGATGATGCTGAAGGACGGGACGACGAACAGCCCGGCGAGCGTCGCGAGCCCGAGCAGCCACCAGTAGCCGAGGAACGGCGCCACCGACCAGCAGGCGGCCGTGACGAGCACCGACGGCGCGACGACGCGGCGCAACCCCCGGCGGTCGAGCAGCCGCCCGCGCCACGGCCCCGAGACGGCGATCGCGAGGGTCGCGGCGGCGGCGACCACACCCGCCTCGCCGTAGGAGCGGCCGAGCGCCGAGACGACGTGGAGGGTGATGACGACCCCGCCGGCGAACACCGGCATCCGCACGAGCACCCCGAGGAGCAGGGCACGGCGCAGGGCGGGCACCGCGAGCACGCGGCGGTAGCGGGTGGTCATCCCTCGATGGTCGCACCCACCACCGACGCCGGCGAAAACGACGCTCGCGCCCTCAGGGGCGGCCGGCGACCTCGAGGGCCTCGGGGAGGGTGAAGGCGCCGCGGTAGAGGGCCGACCCGACGATGGCGCCCTCGACGCCCTCGGCGACGAGCCCGCGGACCGCGGCGACGTCCTCGAGGGTCGAGATCCCGCCCGACGCGACGACGGGGCGGTCGGTGCGTGCGCAGACCTCGCGCAGCAGGCCGACGTTGGGGCCCTTCATCATCCCGTCCTTCGCGACGTCGGTGACGACGTAGCGGGCGCAGCCCTCGCGGTCGAGCCGCTCGAGGGTCTCCCAGAGGTC
>JBQGCR010000416.1:0-1700 GCA_052038585.1 Kineosporiaceae bacterium | reverse complement strand
CTCCTGCGCGCACTGCTTCAACACGCTGAAGAACGAGTACCCCCAGCTCGGCGGGCAGTACGAGGTGGTCCACCACACCCAGCTGCTCAACCGGCTCGTCCGCGAGCGGCGGCTGCTGCCGGTGGCCGCGCCGTCCGGCTCCTCCGGCTCGTCCGGCTCCTCGGGCACGAGCGTGACCTACCACGACCCGTGCTACATCGGCCGGCACAACGGGGTCTACACCCCGCCGCGCGAGCTCATCGGCGCGCTGCCGGGCGTGACGCTCACCGAGATGCCGCGCAACAGCGAGCGGTCCTTCTGCTGCGGCGCCGGCGGCGCCCGGATGTGGATGGAGGAGAAGCTCGGCTCGCGGATCAACGTCAACCGCACGCAGGAGGCGGTCGCGACCGGCGCCGACCAGATCGCCGTCGGCTGCCCGTTCTGCCGGGTCATGCTCTCCGACGGGCTCACCGCCCAGCAGGCGGCCGGCGAGGCCCGCGCCGAGGTCGAGGTGCTCGACGTCGCCCAGATGCTCCTCGCCTCGGTCAAGCGCGCCGACCCCGACGCCGGGAAGGACAAGGAGCCCGAGCCCGTCGCCGGCTGAACCACCGACTGCTCCGCACGCTGCGCCCCGTCCGCTCGTCACGAGCGGGCGGGGCGTCGGCGGCTCGGGCCAGGGACCGCGCACCGGACGCCGTCCGCCGTCGGCCGTGACGCAGCGGCGCCCGTTCGCCTCACCACGGTCGCGCTGACCTCGATGGCAGCGGTCAACGCGCTCGCCCCCGTCGCCCCCCGGGCGCCCATCGCCCAGCACGGGCTTGTCGCGCCGGTCGCGCCGGTCGCCCCGGTCGTCGCGGTCACCCAGTCGTGGCGGTCACCGAGTCGTGGCGGTCACCCGGTCGTCGTGATCACCCGGGGTCGCGATCACCCGGGGTCGCGATCACCCGGTCGCCGCGGTCCTCCGGTCGTCGCGGTCCCCCGGTCGTCGCGGTCCCCCGGTCGTCGCGGTCACCCGGTCACCCTGGTCGCCGCGGGCCGGGCCTGGCGCCCCGGTCACGGCGACGACGACCTCCTGACCGGCCGGCGTCGACCCGTGCGGGCGGACGGCGAGAGCGCTCGCGGCGATCCAACCCGTGGGCCGTCCATCCCGGCGGCGGTCCATGATCCATGTCATGATCCATGACCCGTTGAGGTCGCTATAGCGACGCAGACGGTCCATGGATCATGACATCCATCAGCAAGCGGATCCATGGATCACCCTTCGGCTTTCATGGATCACGGCTCGCCGCCATGGATCACCGGCTCGCAGCCATGGATCACCGGACCGTCGACATGGATCACCGGACCATCGACATGGATCACCGCACCATCGACATGGATCACCGGCGGCGTCATGCCGTCCGCCAACCGGACGTCCGCCGAGTCTCCGAACGCGGCGGACGCGGAGACCTCCACCACCCGTCACCCACAACGTGCATGATCACCCGCACCACGTGCATGATCACGCGTGGGCGGGGTGGGGCTACTCCGTCGGGCGGGCGGGGGGCTTGGGCGTGGGGACCGGGTGGTCGGTGGCGTCGGGGACCGGGGCCGGGGGCTGCTGGGCCGGGGGCTGCTGGGCGGGTGCCGGGCGCTGCGGGCGCGGGCGGGCCAGCTTGGCGAGGGTCGCCGCGGCGGTCGCGAGGTCGGCGTCGGTCGAGCCCGCCGCGGAGGCGTTCTGC
>JBQGCR010000415.1:0-1552 GCA_052038585.1 Kineosporiaceae bacterium | reverse complement strand
TCGGCGTACGACAGGGACCGCCACGACTCGAGCGTCGCGGCGTCCACCTGCGGGTACTCGCTCGGCAGGTAGAGGCCGCCGTCCGGGGCGAGACCCTCGAGGAGGATCTCGCTGAACCCGCGCGTCGCGCCGGCGGAGGTGTCGGCGGGAGCGTCGGCGGCTCGCGTGCTCAGATAGCGGGCGCTGTCCACCCTTCGAGGGTAGCCGGGCCCGGGGGTCACCCGATCCCGAGCGGCGGGACCTCGGTCGCCCCGGTGGCCCAGAGCACGGTCCACAGGCCGAGCACCACCGCGCCGCCGGCGACGAGGACGACGACGGGGGCCGTCGCCGTCGTCGTCCGCGTCCGTCCCGCCGGGGCCGGCGCGAGGAGGCCGAGCAGCGCGCCGAGCCCGGTGCCCGCGACGACGAGCGGGACGGCGAAGAACACGACGGGTGTGGAGATCTCGTCGGTGTCCCCGGCGAGGAGCCGCGGCGAGAACACGACGAGCATCAGCGCCACGCTGACGAGCAGGCCGATCGCCGCACCACGTCCCGGGCGTCCGACCACGCCGACAGTGTGGCGGCGGCCGCAGGTCCCGTCGAGGCCGCCGACCGTTCATGATCACCGCTCGACCGTTCATGATCACGGGGAGGGGGATACGGTGAGCGGGTGGCTCGGTATCTCGACGTCCATCCCGTGAACCCCCAGCCCCGCGCGATCGCGCAGACGGTGCAGGTGCTGCGGGACGGCGGGCTCGTCGCCTACCCGACCGACTCGTGCTTCGCCCTCGGCTGCACGATGGGCAACCGGGACGCGCTGGACCGCATCCGGGACATCCGCAAGCTCGACCACCGGCACCACTTCACCCTGGTCTGCCGCGACTTCGCCCAGCTCGGCCAGCTCGTCCACGTGAGCAACGCGATGTTCCGGCTCGTCAAGGCCTCGACGCCCGGGCCGTACACGTTCATCCTCGTCGCGACCCCCGAGGTGCCGCGCCGGCTCGCGCACCCGAAGAAGCACACGGTCGGCGTCCGGATCCCGGACCACCCCGTCGCTCAGGCCCTGCTGGCCGAGCTCGGGGAGCCGATCCTGTCGAGCACCCTCCTGCTGCCCGGCGAGGAGGACCCGCTCACGGACGGCTGGCAGATCAAGGAGGCCCTGGACCACCAGGTCGACGTCGTCATCGACTCGGGGGAGTGCGGCGTCGTCCCGACGACCGTCGTCGACCTCTCCGACGACGTCCCCGAGGTCGTCCGGGTCGGCGCCGGGGACGTCAGCCGCTTCGGCTGATCAGCCGAACCGCACCGCCCGCAGCGGCTGCGGCTCGTGGCCCTCGTTGATCCGTACCGCGTCGATCGCCGCGTAGATCGCCAGGCCGGGGCCGAGGAGGAACCCGACGGCGACGAACATGAGCGCGACGACGACGAGGCCGGCGCCGAAGAACGCAAGCGCCCGCCGGTAGCGGCCGAGGTAGAGATGACCGAGCCCCGGCAGGGGGATCGACAGGATGCCGGCGAGCGCGGACGAGCGACGGGGGGTGCGGATCATGGCGGCAGGGTGCCAGGTCCGACG
>JBQGCR010000414.1:0-3332 GCA_052038585.1 Kineosporiaceae bacterium | reverse complement strand
CTCACACATTCATCATCACGGGGCTCACGTTCATTATCACGGGGAGAGGGGGGTGGGGGTCCGGGTCGGGGTGGTCAGGTGGGTTTCGACCCAGACCGTCTTGCCGTCGTCGACCTCGACGCCCCAGTCGTCGGCGAGGGTGGCGACGAGGTGCATGCCGCGGCCGCCGGTGGCGGCGACGTCCTGGGCGCGGCGGACGGGCAGGCGGGGGGACGCGTCGCTCACCTCGAGACGGACCCGACCCCGGCCGGTGACGACGCGCAGCGTGACCCGGCCGGAGGCGTGCACGACGGCGTTCGTCACGAGCTCGCTGCACATGAGGAGCAGGGTCTCGGCGCGGTCGGGCTCGAGGCCGGGGACGTCGTGGAGCCGGGTCCGCAGGAACCGCCGGGCCGCCGCGGGGGCCGAGGTGTCGGACGGCAGGTCGACCTGCGCCGTGCCGTCCTCGAGGCCGGGGACGGCGGCGTCGCCGCCGGTGCGGCGGGCCAGGAGCAGGCAGACGTCGTCCCGCGCCGCCCCGGCGTGCCCGAGCACCTGGAGCACCGCGTCGACGGTGGCGCCGACGGGCAGCCGCGTCGTCGCGAGCCCGGCGAGCGCGTCGCCGAGCGCGGGCAGGCCGACCTCGAGCCCGGAGTCGCGGTCCTCGACGAGCCCGTCGGTGTACAGCGCGAGGGACGCCCCGGGCGGCAGCTCGAACGACGCCTCGGCCCGCTCGACGGCGGGAGTGCCGAGCGGCGGGGACCCGCCGACCTCGACGACGCGCACCGTCCCGTCCGGCAGGAGCAGCATCGGCGGCAGGTGCCCGACCCGGGCGATCCGCGCCGTGCCCGACGGCGGGTCGACGAGGACGTAGACGAGCGTGACGATCTGGTCGTCGTCGAGCTCGTCGGCGACGGCGTCGAGACCGGCGACGACGGCGGACGGCGACGGGTCGAGCGCGGCGAGCACCCGCACCGCGGTGCGGATCTGCCCCATCCGGGTCGCGGCGCGCACACCCTTGCCCATGACGTCCCCGACGACGAGGGCCACCCGGCCGCCGGAGACGGAGATGCCGTCGTACCAGTCGCCGCCGATCTGCAGGCCCTCGGCGCCCGGCAGGTACCGCGCGGCCATGGCCAGCCCGGGCACCTGGGGCAGCTCCTCGGGCAGCAGCCCGGTCTGCAGCATCGACGCCGCCGAGCGCTGCCGCTCGTAGAGCAGGGCCCGCTGCAGCGCCGGGCCGGCCTGGGCGGACAGGCCCGCGAGGATCTCCCGGTCCATGGCTGACCACGGCCGCAGCTGCGGCCCGGACACGACGAGGACGCCGACGGCCTGCCCCGCCGAGCGCAGCGGCAGCACGGCGAGGCTCGTCGTGTCCTGGTGCACCGGCAGGTCCGTCCACGAGGGGAACCGCTCGCGCAGCGCCTGGGGGGCGGAGTCGAACATCGCCTCCCCGCTGGACAGGACGACGGCGGCGGGCAGCGGCGCGTCGACGCTGTAGTCGCGCAGGATCCGCAGGGACGCGTCGTCGTAGCCGACGGCCGCGATCGTCCGCAGGCGCTGCGCCTCGGGGTCGAGCAGCGCCACGGACGCCCGCGGCAGCCCGGTGAGCGACAGGCTCGACGCGACGACGGCCTGCGCGACCTCGCGCGGCCCGACCGCCCGGCTCAGGGACTCCGCGCTGGCGAGCAGCCGGTCGGTCACCGCGAGCGAGCGGCGCAGCTCCCCCTCGCTGCGGCCGAGCTCGCTGTCGGTGTATCGCTCGAGGCGGCCGAGCTGGGCGACGAGGTAGGCGATGCCGCCGGCGGCGAGGACGACGTACGTCGCGGCCCGCAGCGCGACGCTCGACCACCACACCTCGGTGTACCGGGCGCCGGCGAGCGCGTTGAAGACCAGGTCGTACGACGACAGCGAGAGCGCGACCGCCGCCCACACCCCGAGCGGCCGGGCCACGCGCCCCACCCGGCGCAGCCACAGCCACACCGCGACGAAGCTCGCCGCCGCGAAGACGAGCTGCGAGGCGCGCAGCCAGACCGTGAACCGCGTGTCGTCGACGACGAGCGGCGGGTGCGGCAGGACGTCGAGCGCGGCGAGCAGGGTGACGGCGACGGCGACGGCGAACGCGGGCCACCGCCAGCGCAGGGGCACCCGCAGCGCCCCGGCGACCGCCCCGAGGAGCAGCCACTGGTGGAACAGCAGGTAGAGCAGCGCGACGCCGCCGGAGTCGGTCCGCAGCGGGCCGCCGACCCGGCTGACGAGCGGGAACGCGACGAGCTGGAGCACCATGGCGAGCAGCGCGCCGGCCAGCCCGACGGCGAACCACGCGACGGCGTCGTCCTCCTCGACCCGGCCGCGGACGACGTACATCGGCAGCGCCGCGGCCGCCGCGACGGCGGCCGTCGTGAAGAGCGCGACGGACGCCGTCGGCTCGGGCTGCCACGCCGTGAAGACGGCGAAGACGTAGACGACGACGGCGACCCCCGTCGCGAGCATCGCCCCGAGCAGGTCGAGCCGGCTGTCCGGCCGCGGGGTGCGGTCCGGGACGCTCAGCGCGTCGGCGCGGGACGGGGAGGCCACGGCGGTCATGCTCGCAGCAGCGGGACCCGCGTGTCATGCCCGCTTGGGGTCGGTCTCCACGGGGTGTTCGACGGGCCCGTCGACGGGCGGGCGCTCGAGCACCGCCGGGTCCTTGCGGGCGAGCGCGAGCGCGGCGCCGACCGAGACGACGAAGCCGCCGACGGCGGCCGGCCACCACCCGTCCCGGACGCTGTTGCCGAGCAGGACGACGCCGACGACGGCCGGCCCGCCGGTCTGCACGACGATCATCGTCGACGTCGAGGCGAGCACGGCACCGCGCTGCAGGGCCGTCGAGTAGAGCAGGAAGGCGAGCACCCCGGCGACGACGAGCGCCCAGACCGCGGGGTCGGCGACGGCCCGGGACGGCGCGAACGACGGGACGACCTGGCCGCTCACGGCGACGACGGCGTACCCGACGCCGGCGAGCAGCCCGAGCACGGGCGCGGACGCCGGGGCGCGCCACCGGGCGGCCACCGCGCCGAGGACGGCGAGCGCCGCGCAGACGCCGAGCAGCCAGGCGCGCTCGGCCGCCGTCGTCACCGGGGTCGTCGACTCCTTCGCCGCGACCGAGAGCAGCGTCAGCCCGAGCACGAGGAACGCGACGGCGGCCTGCTCGGTCCGGGACAGGCGCACCGTCCACCACCGCGCGACGATGACCGCCGTCCACCCGACGCTCGAGGCGATGAGCGCCTGGGCGAGGAACAGCGGCGCGGTCCGCAGCGCGAGGAGGTGGCCGAGGAAGCCGCCGAGGTTGAGCGCGACGGCGGCGAGGAAGG
>JBQGCR010000413.1:0-2487 GCA_052038585.1 Kineosporiaceae bacterium | reverse complement strand
GCTCGCCGCGCGGGCGACCGGCCCGGCGCAGCGCGCCGGGGAGCACGCCGACGGCCACGAGGAGCAGCGCCCCGGAGGCGAAGACCACCTGGCGCAGCGGCAGGTCCGCCGTCCAGCCGTGGCTCCAGAGCAGCCGCGCCGAGCCCAGACCGCCGACGACCACGACTACCGCGAGCACGTCCCGGACGTGACGGCGCAGGTCGCCCGCCGCGGCTCGGGCCACCTCCGGCGGCTCCCGGTCCGCGAGCAGGGCCCGCGCGTCCGCGGCCGGCTCGCCGTGCAGGGCGCCGGCCCGGACCCCGGCCTCGGCGGCCTCGCGGCGCGCCCGGCCCACCTGCTCGTCCGCCCAGGCCTCGTGGCCGCTGCCGGCGAGGAGCAGGGCGCGCAGCGCGCGGCCCCACTGCTCGTCGTCGCGGTCCGCGGTGCCCGGTGCGCCGTCGCCGCGCCCGCGCGTCGCGCCGTCCGTCCCGCTCATCGCCGTCCCCCTCGCGCTCGTCCGTTTCCTTACTAGGTAGGAACCGTACTAGTCACCGCCGCGACGGGGAAGGGGTGCCGCGCCGCCCGTAGACTTCGGTCATGAGCACGCCCACGCCGGAGCCCGCGCCGCTGTCGTCGCCGTCGGAGTCCTCGACCGCCCTGCTCGAGCGCGAGCTCCTCGAGCAGCCCGTCGAGCCCGGCGACCACGAGCGCTTCGCGCACTACGTGCGCAAGGAGAAGATCCTCGAGTCGGCGCTCTCCGGGGCGCCCGTCATCGCGCTGTGCGGCAAGGTCTGGGTGCCCGGCCGGGACCCGAAGAAGTTCCCGGTCTGCCCGCAGTGCAAGGAGATCTACGAGGGCCTGCGTCCCGGTGGGGACGGCGACGGGTCCGGCGGGTCCGGCGGCTCGGGCGGCGGGAAGGACCGCTGAGCACGGCGTCCCGTCCCACGCCTGCCCCGTCCCCCTCCCCGCCGGCCTCGCCGCTCGCGGCGCAGTACCGCACGGCGACCGTCGGCATCCTCGCGCTCGTCACGCTCATCGCCTTCGAGGCGCTCGGCGTCGCGACGGCGATGCCCGTCGTCGCCCGGGACCTCGGCGGCCTGCGCCTGTACGGCCTGGCGTTCTCGCTGTTCCTCACGACGTCGCTGCTCGGGATGGTGCTCGCCGGCGCCTGGGCCGACCGGGCCGGTCCGCGCGGCCCGGTGCTCGCCGGGCTCGCCCTGTTCGCCGGCGGTCTCGTCGTCTGCGGTGCGGCGCAGGACTTCCCGACGCTGCTCGTGGGTCGTGCCGTGTCCGGGGCGGGCGGCGGGTTGCTGTCGGTGTCGCTCTACGTCGTCGTCGCCGGCGTCTTCCCCGAGGCGATGCAGCCGCGCGTCTTCGGCTACGTCTCGGCCGCGTGGGTGCTGCCCTCGGTGCTCGGGCCGCCCGTCGCCGGGCTGCTCGCCGAGCAGGTGTCGTGGCGGGCGGTGTTCCTCGGCGTCGCCCCGCTCTGCGTCGTGCTGGGCCTGCTCCTGCTGCCACGCCTGCGCGCCGCCCCGGCCCCGGCCGAGGCGTCCGCCGGGACCGGCGCAGGGGCGCGGGTGCTCGCCGGGACCGGCACGGCCGCAGGCGCGTTCGCGATCCAGCTCGGCCTGCAGTCCGGGTCGTCGCTCGGGGGTGCGGCGGGCCCGGCGGCCGTCGTCGTCGGCGTGGTCCTGCTCGCCGTCGCCGTGCCCCGGCTCCTGCCGCCCGGGACGCTGCGGCTGCGCCGTGGCCTGCCGAGCGTCCTGCTGACGCGCGGCTTCTACACCGGCGCCTTCTTCTCCGCCGAGACGTTCGTGCCGCTGCTCCTCGTCGAGCAGCGCGGCCTGTCGGCCTCGGCGGCCGGCGTGGCGCTCACCGGCGGTGCCGTCGGCTGGGCCTGCGGGTCGTGGCTCCAGGGCCGTCCGGGCCTGCGCGTCGAGCGGACGACGCTGCTCGCGATCGGCCTCGCCGTCGTCGCCGTCGCCATCGGCCTGCTCACCCTCGCCCCGCTGCCCGCGCTGCCCGACCAGTTCGCCTGGCCCGTCTGGCTCGTCGCGGGGGTCGGCATGGGCACTGGGATGTCGAGCACGAGCGTGCTCACGCTCCGGCTGTCCGAGCCGGGGGAGGAGGGCCGCAACTCCTCGGGGCTGCAGGTCTGCGACGCCCTCGGTGCGGTGCTCGCCCTCGGCGTCACGGGAGCCGTCTTCGCCCGCCTCCACGCCGACGGCGGCGCCGGGGCCTTCAGCGTGCTGTGGGCCGGCTCCGCCGCCGTCGCCGCCCTCGGCGTCCTCGTCGCGCTGCGCGCCCGTCCCCGCTGACCTTTTCCGCGTCGGCGTCCGGGGTCCCGGGTCGTCGGTGTGTCCGCGATCGGCTCGCTCGGGGGTGCTGGTAGGGCGTTTCGCGGCCGCACTCGTCGTCCGGCGTGCTGGGTGTGTCCGCGATCTGCTCGGTCGGGGTGCTGATGGCGGCGGTTCGCGGACGCACTCGCTGCTTGTCCGTCGAGGTCGG
>JBQGCR010000412.1:0-2017 GCA_052038585.1 Kineosporiaceae bacterium | reverse complement strand
CGGCGCCGACGCCGACCGTCACCGTGACCGGGCCCGCCGCCGCGCCGGAGCCCCTGCCGACCCGGACGGTGCACGTCTACGTCCAGGACCGCTCGAGGGCCGGCGCGTCGTCCCGCGCGTCGGGCTCGTCGTCGGACCCGTCGGCCGGCGCCGGGCGCACGTCGTCCCGGTCGTCCTCCGGCTCGTCCTCGAAGACCGCGGGCACGCGGCCGTCCGGCTCCGGCGGCAGCACGTCGACCGGCTCGCGCAGCGGCGGGTCGAGCGACCCGGCCCCGCCGCCCCCGCCGCCGCCCCCGCCGCCCGTCGACTCGAGCGGCTCCTGAGGCCGCCGTGCCGACGACACAGGTGACCTGGGCGAGCGCGTCGTGGCGCGCGCTCGGCACGTACGTCCAGCTCGTCGTCGCCGACGCGGACGTCCTCGAGCCGGCGCGGGAGGTCGCGACGGGCCTTCTCGAACGGGTCGACCGGACGTGCAGCCGGTTCCGGGACGGCTCCGACCTCGTCCGCGCCAACGCCCGCGCGGGGACGTGGACCGCGGTCGACCCGCTCCTCGTCGACGCGCTGCGGGCCGCGCTGCGCGCCGCCGCGGACAGCGGCGGGCTCGTCGACCCGACGCTCGGCGCCGACCTCGCCCGCCTCGGCTACGACGACGACCTCGACGCCGTCCGCGCCCGCACCGTCACGCCGTCCGGCCCCGCCGACCTCGGGCGTCCGGTGCGCACCGCCGGCTGGCAGGACGTCGAGGTCCGGGACGACGCCGTCCGCGTGCCTGCGGGGCTCGCGCTCGACCTCGGGGCGACGGGCAAGGCGTGGGCGGCCGACCGCGTCGCCGAGGCGGTGCGGGACGCGACCGGCACCGCGCTCGCCGTCAGCCTCGGCGGGGACGTCGCGACCGCCGCCCCGGCCGGGCACCCGGCCGCCGGGGTCGGCTGGCCGGTGCACGTCGCCGAGCGGCCCGGCGAGGCGCCGCAGGACCGGGCGGTCCTCGTGGCGGGCACGGGCGCCGCCGCCCTCGCGACGTCGTCGACCCTCGCCCGGCGCTGGGCCGTCCCGGACGGCCCGGGCGCCCCCGGACCGCGCACCGTCCACCACCTGCTCGACCCGCGCACCGGCAGCCCCGTGCCCGGCACGTACCGGACCGTCTCCGTGGCCGCGCCGACGTGCCTGCGGGCGAACACCGCGAGCACCGCGGCCCTGGTGCTCGGCGCGCAGGCGCCCGGGTGGCTCGCCGCACGCGGGCTGGGGGCTCGGCTCGTCGCGGCGGACGGCACCGTCGAGCACGTCGGGGGGTGGCCCGCATGACCGACGCGCTGGCGCGGTGGGCCGGCGACGAGCGCGTCGTCTGGTTCCTCATGCGCGGCACCGGCGTGGTGCTCCAGGTGCTCCTCACCCTCGCCGTCGTCCTCGGCGTCCTCTCGACCGCCCGCGCCGGCAGCCGCTGGTGGCCGCAGTTCGCCACGCAGGACCTGCACCGCACCGTCTCGACGCTCTGCGTCGCGCTGCTCGCCGCGCACACGCTGACCGCCGTCGTCCACGGCTACGTCGACCTGCGCTGGTGGCAGGCGTTCGTGCCGTTCGCCGGCGCCTACGAGCCCCTGTGGGTCGGCCTCGGCGCGCTGGGCCTCGACGCCCTCGCGGTGGTCGTCACGACGAGCCTGGTGCGGCGCCGGCTCGACCACCGGGTGTGGCGCGGGGTCCACGTGCTCTCCTACGGCGCGTGGGCGGTCGGCGTCGTCCACGGTCTGGGCCTCGGCACGGACGCGACGACGCCGTGGGCCGCCTCGGTGACCGCCGGGTGCGTCGCGCTCGTCGCCCTCGCCGGTCTCGGCCGGGTCGTCACGCTGCGCCGGGAGGCGGGGCACGGGCACGGTCCGGCCCCGGTGCCCGACGCGCCGGCGCTGCCGGTCCGGCCGCGGGCGGTGCCGCGGTGACGGCGGGGCAGCTCGACGCCGTCGTCGTCCCCGCGGGCGTCCGCGGCGCCGGCACGGTGCGGGTCCTGCCCGGGCCCCGCCTCCTC
>JBQGCR010000411.1:0-2031 GCA_052038585.1 Kineosporiaceae bacterium | reverse complement strand
GGCACCTTCTACCCGAAGGGGCTGCCGCAGCGGCTCGAGCTGGAGTACGCCGCGCAGCGGATGAACAGCGTCGAGATCAACGGCTCGTTCTACTCGCTCCAGAAGCCGGACTACTACCGGCAGTGGGCGTCCCAGGTGCCGGAGGACTTCGTCTTCTCCGTCAAGGGGCCGCGCTTCGTCACGCACCTGAAGAAGCTGCGCGACGTCGCCGTCCCGGTGGCGAACTTCCTCGCCTCCGGCGTCCTGGCCCTCGGCCCGCGGCTCGGGCCGGTGCTCTGGCAGCTGCCGCCGAACCTCGGGTTCCACCCCGACGTGCTCGGGGAGTTCCTCGCCGCGCTCCCCCGGTCCACCGCAGCTGCGGCCCATCTGGCCGAGGGCCACGACGAGCGGCTGGAGGGGCGGGCGTGGACGACGACGGACGCCGACCGGCCGCTGCGGCACGCGCTCGAGGTGCGGCACCGGACCTTCCTCGAGCCGGCCTTCCTCGACGTGCTGCGCGAGCACCGCGTCGCCGTCGTCGTCGCCGACACCGCCGGGAAGTGGCCGTTCCTCGACGCGGTGACCGCGGACTTCGTCTACTGCCGGCTGCACGGGGAGACCGAGCTCTACACGAGCGGCTACGACGAGGCGTCCCTCGCGGTGTGGGAGGGACGGGTCCGGCGGTGGACCGGCGACGGGCTCGACGTCTTCGCCTACTTCGACAACGACGTCAAGGTGCGGGCACCCTTCGACGCCATCGCGCTCGCGGAACGGCTGCGGCGCTGATCGGAAGGTCGCCAAGATGGGCCGGTGAGGCTGATCGACACGCCGGCCAACGAGCCGGTCCTGCGTCACCTGCGCGCTCAGGCGTCCCCGGGTCGCGGCCCGACGCACGACCTCGACGGGTGGCTGATGCACGTGCACCCGGACCTCAGCCTGCGGTTCGGGGAGGTCTGCCCGTCCGGCACCGAGCCGATCGGGGTGTACGGGCTGCACGTGCTCTCGGCCTACGGCGTCGCCGCCGGCTTCGTGCAGGGCACGGGCTGCCTGTTCCTGCGGCTGCCGACCGCGCCACCCGATGCCTCGCTGGGGGCGCCGGACTGCCGCGAGGCCTTCGCGGCGCAGGGCTGGTACGCGATCGACCCCTGGGCGAGCGACCTCCCGACCGAGGCGGGGCTACGGCGCCTGCGGGCGCTGACCACGACCGCCTACGAGCACTCCCTGCCCCTGGAGTGAGCGCCCCGGGCTCGATGCTCAGGCCCCGTCCTGCGTCGCCCGGTCGTCGCGGAGGATCTTGACGCGCGGGGCGTCGCCGTCCCACAGTCGTCGCAGCGCGGCCGTCGGGCCGCCCGACCTGCGGGGGCAGCCATGGCCTTCACGTGCGACCAGTGCCGAGCGCGCAAGCGGGCGGAGCACCCGACGACGACGGCGACCGGGCGGACCCTGTGCAGCTCGTGCGCGGGCGTCCTGCTCGCGGCGTCGGCGTCGCTCATCGCCGGCGGTGACGTGGGCGACGCCGTCGCGACCGTGGGCTGGTACGAGCGGGTCCGTCGGGCGCTGGGTCGCGGCTGACGCCCTCGCGCCCGGACTCCTCAGGCGCGGACCCTGTCGAGGACCGTCGCCAGCTCCGCCGGCCGGCTCACCATCGGCCAGTGCCACGTCGGCAGCTCGACGTACGTCCAGTCGCCCTCGACCATCGGCGCGAACAGCGGCACCGACGAGGCCATCTGCCGCACCTGCTCCTCGGTGAAGCTGCAGAGCACGCCGGTCCGCGGGATGCGCCGCCAGGCGCCGGTGAGCGAAACGGGCTGGGTGGCGGTCCGCCAGGGCTGCGGCCGGGAGGCGGCGACGAGGGCGGCCACCGCGTCGTCGTCGACGTCGGGCACGTCGGCGGCGAGCGCCGCCCACGGTGGCGGCGCGAGCAGCCAGCCCTCGCCCTGCGTCCTGACGAGCTCCTCGTTGGCCTCCCGCGCCTCGGGTCCCTCGAAGTCGGCCTGGGCCACGCCGTCCGGGAGAGGACCCGAGTCGACGTAGACGAGGCGGGCCACGCGG
>JBQGCR010000410.1:0-2139 GCA_052038585.1 Kineosporiaceae bacterium | reverse complement strand
CGCCGTCGCGCACCGCGCAGGCGAACGCGGGCAGGCGCGCGACCCGTCCGCCGGCGAGCGCCTCGACGAGCGCGTCGGCGCCGCCGCGGGCGACGAGGACCGACCACGCCGCGGCGACCCGCTCGACGGGGACGGTCCCGTCGACGAGCAGGACCGCGTCGGGCACGGCGAGCAGCCACCGGTCGCCCGCCGCGTACTCCAGGCTCACGGCGGGCCCGGGGCGAGGACGTCGACGACGACGACGCTGACGTTGTCCCGCCCGCCGGCGTCGCACGCGGACCGCACGAGCGCCTCGGCCGCCCGGGCCGGGTCCGGGCAGTCGGCGAGGACCGCGGCCACCGCCGTCGCCGTCAGCTCCACCGTGAGGCCGTCGGTGCACAGGACGTAGCGCTCCCCCGGCTCGGGCGAGAAGAGCCAGTAGTCGGCCTGCGGCGTCCGCAGCGAGCCGAGGGCGCGGGTGACGACGTTGCGCTCGGGGTGGGCCCGGGCCTCGTCGGGCCCGATGCTGCCGGCGTCGACGAGCTCCTGGACGTAGGTGTGGTCCACCGTCACCTGCTCGAGCGCGCCGCCGGCGAAGCGGTAGAGCCGCGAGTCGCCGACGTTGAAGACCGCGGCGTGGTCGTGCCCGTCGTCGGTCACGAGGACGAGGCCGACGACGGTGCTGCCCATCCCCCGGCTCTCCGGGCTCCGGCGGCCGGCCTCGAGGATCCGGTCGTTCGCCGCGGCGAGCACCCGGCCGATCTCGCGCGGCTCGACGTCCTCGCGCCCGGCGAGGCGGGAGAAGTGCTCGACGACCATCCGGCTCGCGACCTCGCCGGCCGCGTGGCCGCCCATGCCGTCGGCGACGACGAAGACCGGCGGGTCGGCGAGGACGGCGTCCTCGTTGTGCCGGCGCACGTTCCCCGTCGCCGTCGCCGCGCCCCAGCCGACCCGGATCACCGCGCGCCGCCCGCCGGGCCGACGACCGAGTGGGCCAGTCCCGCCGCGACGAACCCCACGCCGGACACGCCCGGGACGACGGTGGGCGTGAGGGCCGCGCGGATCGACGGGCCGAGCCCGAGCTGCCCGGACGTGTTGCGGCCCCAGGCGAGCACCCGCCCCTCCCGGGTCGCGACGAGGCAGTGCCGGATCCCGGCGGACGCCCGCAGCGCCCCCTCGACGGCCGGCAGCAGCACCGGGGTGAGCCGGCTCGCCGTCGTCCCGTCGCCGAGCACCCCGTCGACGTTGAGCCCCCAGCCGAGCACGCGGCCGTCGCCGCGCACGACGAGCGCGCAGAGCCGGCCGAGGGTCACGGACAGAGCGCCCTCGACCCCGGGCACGGGGCCCGGCACGAGCCGGTCCGGCCCGCCCACCCCGAGGACGAGCCGGCCGGACGACCCCCAGGTCCGGACGGTCCCGTCGGCGAGGACGGCGGCGCTGTTCTGCCATCCGGCGCTGATCCGGCGGACCCCGGTGAGCCCGACGACGGGGCGCGGGCGGGGCGAGGCGGTCGTGGCGCCCGTCCCGAGCTCGCCGGAGGCACCGCTGCCGAAGGCGAGCACGGTGCCGTCCGTGAGCCGGACGAGCGAGTGGGGGGCGCCGGCCGCGACCTCCTGCGCACCGACGACGCCCGGCACGTAGACCGGTCTGCTCTCGACGCCGCGGCCCCCGGTCCCGAGCTGGCCGTAGGAGTTGTCGCCCCAGGCGAGCACCCGCCGGTCGCGGGTGACCGCGAGGGCGTGCTGCCTGCCGGCGCTGACGTCGAGCAGGCCCTCGAGCCCCGCCACGGCGACCGGCGTCGAGTGCGCGGCGTAGTCGGCGGTGCCGAGCTGGCCCTGCGCGTTGGTGCCCCAGCCGAGCAGGCCCCCGGTGGCCGTCCGGGCCAGGGTGAAGCTGCCCCGGGAGGAGGCGTCCACGATGCCCTGGAGGGTCACGGGCGCCAGGGCCTCGAGGTACGGGGAGGTCGTCCCGGCGCCGAGCTCGCCGTGCTGGTTGTCGCCGAACGTCGCCGGGGAGCCCGGGGCCTGCGCGGCGAGGCGGACGAGGTCGGGCAGCCGGCGCGAGCCGAGCGTCGACGCGCCGGGCTCGGGCCCGCGCGTGCGGACCCACCACACCCCGCCGGTGGCCCCGCCGCCCGCGGCGAGCGCCGCGGCGCCGGCG
>JBQGCR010000409.1:0-6247 GCA_052038585.1 Kineosporiaceae bacterium | reverse complement strand
GCAGTTCTGGGACGCCTACGGCCCCGCGGCGACCGGGCTCGGCTGGGACCTCGGCTTCGTCGGCCTCGAGGGGCACGTCGGCCCGGGCGACCCGGCGGTCACCCCGGAGCAGGCCGCCGCGTGGATGGGCTCACCGGAGGGTCTGGCGGTCATGCGGGCGAGCGCGGACGCGTGGGCGGCCGCGGACGTCGCGGACGGGACGGCGGACGACGTCGCGACGGCCCGGGCCGCGCTCACGGTCGCCGTCTTCCCCGGCGAGGCCCCGCCCCCGGACCTCGGGTGAGCGACCCCTTCGCGGCCCTCGCCGACCCGACCCGCCGCCGCGTCCTCGAGCTGCTCGCCGCGGGCGAGCGCACCGCCGGCGACCTCGCAGCGGCGATCCGCGCCGAGACGGGCCTGTCGCAACCCGCTGTCTCCCAGCACCTCTCGGTGCTCCGCGAGGCCGGGCTCGTCACGGTCCGGGTCGACGGTCCGCGCCGGCTCTACGCGACCCGGGCCGAGGCCCTGGGCGTCGTCGCCGCCTGGCTCGACACGGTCACCCCGGCCGTGGCCTCCGCGGAGCAGGCCCTCGACGCCCTGGCGACCGAGGTGTCCCGCGGCCGGCGAGGCCGGGACGTCACGCCGCGGACGGGACGTCGGCGGGCCGCCGGCTGATCGTCATGACGGCGAGCGCGGCGAGCAGGCAGAGGCCGCCGGCGGTGAGCCAGGCGGCGGTGTAGGTGCCGGTGACCTCGCGGACGACGCCGGCGAACTGGGCGGCGACGCCCGCGCCGACCATGTGCGCGGCGAAGACCCAGCCGAAGACGACGCCGGACCGCTCGACGCCGAAGTGCTCGCGGCACAGGGCGACCGTCGGCGGGACGGTCGCGACCCAGTCGAGGCCGTAGAAGACGACGAAGAAGAACAGCGGCAGGTCGACCGACGGCCCGAGCACCACGGGCAGCGCCATGAGCGCCAGGCCCCGCAGGCCGTAGTACGCCAGGAGCAGCAGCCGCGGGTCCACCCGGTCGGAGAGCCACCCCGAGCCGATCGTCCCGACGATGTCGAAGATCCCGACGAGCGCGAGCAGGCCCGCGGCCGTCGTCGCCGGCATGCCGTGGTCGTGCGCCGCGGGGACGAAGTGGGTCTGGATGATCCCGTTGGTCGACCAGCCGCAGACGGCGAAGGTCGCCGCGAGCACCCAGAACGGGTAGGACCGTGCGCATCGGGCCAGCTCGGCGAGCGCCCGCCGGGCCGCGGCGCCCGCGCCGCCGGCGACGTGCGGGGGCGGGGCGGGCGGGGTCCCCGGCGCGACGTCGGCGCCGTACGGGTGCAGGCCGACCTCGGCCGGGCTGTCCCGCAGCACGAGCACGACGACCGGCACGAGGAGCAGAGCGATCCCGGCCGTGAGCAGCGCCGCGGAGCGCCAGCCGTGGTCCGTCGCGAGCCAGGCGATCGCCGGGAGGAAGGCGAGCTGGCCGGTCGCGGACGCGGCGGAGAAGACGCCGGTGACCAGGCCGCGGCGGGCGACGAACCAGCGGTTGGCGACGACGGCGCCGAAGACGAGCGCCATGCAGCCCGCGCCGAACCCGACGACGACGCCCCAGAGCAGCACGAGCTGCCACGCCGCCGTCATGAGGACGGTCAGCCCCGAGCCGAGCGCCGTGAGGGCGAGGGCGAGGACGACGACGCGGCGGATCCCGAAGCGCTCCATGAGCGCCGCGGCGAAGGGGGCGGTGAGCCCGTAGACGACGAGGTTGAGCGAGATCGCCGCCGACGTCGTCGCCCTGCTCCAGCCGAACTCGCTCTCGACCGGCTCGAAGAGCACGCCCGTGCTCGACCGGAAGGCGGCCGCGGCGACGAGCGCGGCGAAGGTCACCCCGGCGACGGCCCAGGCGCGGTGCAGGCGCGCCGTCGCCGGCGCGGACGTCGTCGTCACCGTCGGCTGCTCAGCGCGGCTGCGTGAGCAGCGCGTGGATCTCCTCGCGCTGGAAGAACGCGGCCATCTCCACCGCGTTGGGCTGCCCGAGGAGCGGGTCCGCACCGGCCTCGACGAGCACCCGGGCGATCTCGTCGTAGCCCTTGAAGGCGGCCCCGACGAGCGGGGTCTGCCCGCGGTCGTTGACCCGGTTGGGGTCCGCGCCGCGCTCGGTGAGCGCGCGGACGAGGTCGAGGTGCCCGTGGTAGGCGGCGAGCATGAGGATCGTGTTGCCCGCGTGGTCGGTGAGGTTCGCGGGCAGCCCCTGGTCGACGTAGCCGGGCAGCCGCTCGGTGTCCCCGGCGCGGGCGAGGTCGAGGCAGTCCTGGGCGAAGGCCACGGCCTGCGCGTCGAGGGACGGCTCGTCGGCGGACGGGGTGCCGGGCAGGTCGCTCACCGCACCAGGGTAGGCGGCTACGGGACGATCCCTCCCGCCAGGACCGCGCGGGCCGCGGCCTCGTCGCCGTCGAGGCGGACCGGCGCGGCGTCGAGCGTGGTCCGGCCCCAGAGGAGGCGGAGCACGACGTCGGCGGGGCCGGTCAGCGTGGCGTCGGCCTGCGCCGGCGCGGCGGTGCCGTCCCCGGCGAGGGTCCACCGGTCGCCGGTCTCCTCGACGACGACGGCGAGCGACCGCTCCAGCGGCGGGATCCGGCCGAGGCGCACCTGGCGGGGCAGGAACAGGGTGACGACCTCGTCGACGCCGTCGGCCGCGAGCCGGGGGTCGGGGGCGGCGTCGAGGCCCTGGGCGGCGAGGACGTCGACGAGGTGCATCGCCACCTCGTGCGGCTGGCGCCGCAGCCAGAACGCGACCGTGCGCGGCTTCGGTCCGAACCCCCAGGCCGGCGCGTCGGGGTCGGCGGCGCGCAGCACCCCGAGGAGCCGGTCGGCCGAGGCCCGGTAGCCGGCCGCCGCGTCGGCGGACGTCTCGGGAAGCGGTCCCTCGGGGGTGTCCGGGTGGCCCTCGGCGACCGCCCCGGCGGCCCAGGCGTGGACGAAGGTGACGTGCCGGGCCACGTCCCGGACCGTCCACGGCGCGCAGGCGAGGACGGGGGCGTCGAGGTCGGCGTCGGCGAGCGCCGTCGTCATCGTCGCGGCGAGGCGCTCCAGGTGCGGCAGGTACTCGGCGGCGGGCCAGGGCGTGTACGGCGGCGGGTCGGTCGGCGGCGGGTTGGTCGGCACGACGCATTCCTACTCCCCCGACCGGCGTACCGTCACCGGTCGTGGGGAAGGTTCCGGCGGCCGAGCAGGTGCTTGCGATCCTGCGCCACCTCGCGGCGCAGGCCGGCCCGGTGCCCGCGTCGGCCGTCGCCCGCGACCTCGGGCTGCCGCGGTCGACGACGTACCACCTGCTCGCCGCCCTCGCGGACGCCGGCCTCGCCGTCCACCTGCCCGAGGAGCACCGCTGGGGCCTCGGCGTCACCGCGTCCGAGCTCGGGTCGGCGTACGCCCGGCAGGCGCCGCTCGCCCGCCTCGCCCGGCCGCTGCTCGCCCGGCTCGTCGACCGGGTCGGGGAGTCGGCGCACCTGGCCGTCCTGCACGGCAACGAGGTGCTCTACGTCGTCGAGGAGCGCGCCCCGGGCCGGCCGCCGCTCGTCACCGACGTCGGCGTCCGCCTCCCGGCCCACCTCACGGCGAGCGGCCGGGCGATCCTCGCCGACCTGCCCGCCGCGCAGGTCCGCGCGCTGTTCCCCGACCGGGCGGCGTTCGTCGTCCGGACCGGCGCCGGCCCGCGGACGCCGACCGAGCTGCGGCGCGTCCTCGTCGGCACCCGGCGGCTCGGGCACGGCACCGAGGACGGCGAGGTGAGCGCGGGGCTCGCGTCGGTCGCCGTCGCGGTGCACGACCACACCGGCCACCCCGTCGCGGGCGTCGCCGTCACCTACCCGTCCGACGCCGCCGCCCCTGCGGTCGAGGCGGTCCGGGCAGCGGCGGCCGAGCTCAGCCGGCGGATCGGCGGGCGTCAGGGTCCGGCGTAGCGGGCGGCCATCGCCGTCGCCCGGTCCCGCAGGGCGCCCCGCAGCCACGACGGCCCGACGACGTCCGCGCCCGCGCCGAGCCGCCACAGCGCCCACTCGGCGTGCCAGGCGTCCTGGAACGTGACGTCGAGCAGCAGCCGCCCGTCCGCCTCCGTCGCCTCGGCGCGGACCGCCGACGCGAGGTCGAGGAGCTCCTCCCGCCGGGCGGCGTCGACGCGGACGCGGGCGCCGACGTGGCCGTCGGCGAGGAACGCGGCGCACCGCTCGCGCCAGGACCGCTCGAGGTCGACGCGCTCCGGGCGCCGGGCCGGCTCCGGCAGCACCTCGGCCGCGAGGACGCGGGAGAGCCGGTACGTGCGCTCCGCACCCGAGCGCGTCGCGAGGAGGTAGACGCGCTGCCGGACCGTCACGAGCCCCACGGGGTCCACCGTCCGCCAGCGCGGCTCCTCGCCCGTCGCGCGGTAGTGCAGGCGGAGCCGGTGGCCCGCGAGGACGGCGCGCCGGACGGCGGCCATGACGGCCTCCGGCACCTCGTCGCCGGAGGCCCGTCGCGGCAGGAGGTCGGTCTCCGGCTCGACGAGCAGCCGCTCGGCCGCGTCCCGCGCCGTCCGCCGGTGCCCCTCGGGCAGGGCGTCGGCCACCTTGCGCAGGGCCGAGGCGAGGGCGCCGCCGAGGCCGAACGCCTGCTCGCCGCGGGCGGTCCCGGCGGTGAGCACAGCGAGGGCCTCGTCGTGCGTCAGCCCGGTGAGCTCGGTCCGGAAACCGGGCAGGAGCGCGAAGCCGCCGGCCCGGCCGCGCTCGGCGTACACGGGGACGCCGGCCGTCGAGAGCGCCTCGATGTCGCGCAGCACCGTCCGCGTGGACACCTCGAGCTCGCGCGCCAGGGCGCCCGCCGTCATCCGTCCCCGCTGGCGCAGCAGGAGGACGAGCGAGACCAGCCGGTCGGCGCGCACCGCAGAACCGTAGCGAATACACGACACTCGGTGTCGTCATTCGTCGGCAGGCTCGGTCGCGACACATCCCGAGACGAAGGAGACGACGAGATGACGATCGAGCGGACCGCGGTCAACCCCGTGGCATGGTCGGTGGCGGTGGGCTTCAACGCCGGGGAGCTCGTGTCCGGCCCCGGCCGCACGCTCTACTGCTCGGGCCAGACGGCGACGGACGACGAGGGACGGCCCCAGCACGACGGCGACCCCGCCGCCCAGCTCGCCCTGGCCCTGGACAACCTCGAGGCGGTGCTCGCGGGGGCGGGCATGTCGCTGACGGACCTCGTCCGGCTCACCGTCTACGCGACCGACCTCGACGCCCTCATGCCGCACTTCGGCGTCCTCGGCGCCCGGCTCGGGGCCGCCGGGGCCGCGCCGGCCATGACGGTCGTCGGCGTGACGCGGCTCGTGCTGCCGGGTCAGGTGGTCGAGCTCGAGGGCACCGCCGTCGCGTGACGACGGCCGGGGGTCACAGCGGCGGCGCGAGCTCCGCGAGGGCCTTCACGGCGGCGGGGAACACCTCGGCCGGCGGCGTGACGAGGCCGGCGCCGACCTGGCCGACGCCCGCGACCCGGCCGGCCATGCCGGTGTTGATCTGCGGCAGGATCCCGGTGCGGGTGACGGCGACGGCGTCGATGCCGGTCGGGGTGCCGCGGAAGTCGAGCACCGGGACGGCGAACGCCGGGTTCTCCGCGACGGTGATCTCGTACATCCGTTGCGTCGTCCGGAGAGCGAACGGCACGTCGCCGCCGACGAGCCGGACGATCGCGGGCGCGGCGGCCATGGCGAACCCGCCGATGCCCGCGGTCTCGGTGATCGCCGAGTCGCCGATGTCGGGGTTGGCGTCGTCCGGGCCGTAGGCGCCGAGGAAGAGCCCCTCGGGCGTGTTGGCGGGACCGGTGAACCAGCGGTCGCCGGTCCCGGAGACCTGGATGCCGAAGTCGGTCCCGTTGCGCGCCATGGTGACGACGACGCTCGAGCCCGGGATGCCGGCCGCCGCGGCGGTGCGCAGCTTGCACGCGGGCATGACGAGGTTGAGGAAGAAGTGGTCGTTGCCGCCGACGAACTGCACGGCCCGCGCGACGTCCGCCTGCGTGAGGTCCGGCACCCGCCCCGGGGCGTCGACCATCGCCGGGAGCAGGTCGCGCAGGAGCATGAGCGTCCCGGCACGGTTGCGGTTGTGGCCCTCGTCGCCCATCTGGAGCATCTGCGCGATGATCGCGGTGACGTCGACCGGCCCCGTCGTGTCCCGGACGGTCCGGACGGCGTGCGCGAGAAGCGGACCGAGCACGGCCGACATCCAGCGGAGTCGGTCGAGTACTTCG
>JBQGCR010000408.1:0-2066 GCA_052038585.1 Kineosporiaceae bacterium | reverse complement strand
GGGTGGCCGCGGCCCGGCTCGCCGCCGACGACCACGCGCCGGGCGCGGTGCTGCGCGAGTGCCGGGCCGGGCTGCGCGAGCTCGACGCCTACCGCGCCGCCCTGCCGACGATGGAGCTGCGCGCGCACGCGTCCGGGCACGGGGCCGAGCTCGGCCGGCTCGGGCTGCGGGCGCTCCTCGCGGACGGCCGCCCCGGCGTCGTGCTCGACTGGCTGGAGCGCACCCGGGCCGCCGCGCTCGCGCCCGTGGCCGTGCAGGCGACCCCGGACGCGCAGGACGAGGTCCGGGAGGCGGCAGCCCACCTGCGCGCCCTCTACGCCGAGCGCGAGGAGGCCCGGCGGGAGACGGGGGCCGAGCCTCCCGGCCTCCTGCGCCGGATCGCCGCGGCGGAGCGGCGCGTGCGCCGGGACTCCGGGACGTCCGGGGTCGCCACGGCCGCGGAACCCGACGAGGCGGCCGGCGCCCCGGTCGCCGCCCGCCTGCGGCCGGTGCTCGCCGCCGCCGGCGCCGTGCTCGTCGAGTACGCCGAGGCGGACGGCGACCTGGTCGCCGTCGTCGTCGACCGCCGCCGCACCCGGCTCGTCCGCCTCGGCCCGGCCGGCCCGGTCCGGGAGGACGTCGAGGCCGCCGCCTTCGCGCTCACCCGGCTCGCGAGCCCGGCGCTGCCGGCGCCGCTCGCCCGGGCCGGGCTCGCCATGGCGACGACCCGCCTCGACCGGCTGCGGGGCCGGCTGACCGGCCCCTTGGGTCTCGACCCCGGGCGACCGCTCGTCGTCGTCCCCGTCGGCTCGCTCCAGCGGGTGCCGTGGTCGGCGCTGCACCACGGCGTCGTCACCGTCGCCCCGTCGGCGACCGCGTGGCTGCGCAGCACCCGGGCGGCGGACCGGGGAGCGGGCCACGTCGCCGTCGTCACCGGTCCCGGCCTGCCCGGAGCCGTCGCCGAGACGGCCGCGGTCGCTGCCGTGCACGAGGGGCGGGCCCGGGTGCTCGGGCCGCAGGAGAGCACGGCCGAGGCGACCCTCGACCTCCTGCGCGGGGCGGCGCTCGCCCACGTCGCCTCGCACGCGACGGCCCGCACCGACAACCCGATGTTCACGGCCCTCCGCCTCGCCGACGGACCGCTCACCGTCCACGAGATCGTCTCCGGGGCAACGGTCCCGGACCGCGTCGTGCTCGCCGCCTGCGAGGCCGGCCTCGAGGTCCCGCACCCGGGGGAGGAGACCCTCGGCCTCGTGAGCGCCCTGCTCGCCGGCGGCGCCCGAGCGGTCCTGGCGAGCAGCGTCCTCGTGCCCGACGCCGCCGCCGTGCCGCTCATGGAGCGCGTCCACGTCCACCTCGCGGCCGGGGCCACCCTCGCGGCGGCCGTGCACGCCGCCCGGGCCGAGACGACGGACGACGACCACACCGGTCTCGTCGCCCGCACGGCCTTCACCGCCTACGGCGCCGCCTGACCGAGGGGCGGGGAGGCGACGACCCGGACGCCGGCGATCCCCTGGAGGGCGGCGAGGGCGGCGAGGCCGAGGAGGGGGACGGTCCAGCCGCCGGTGAGCTCGTGGACCGCGCCGAAGGCGAAGGGCCCGGCGGCGGCGATGACGTAGCCGGTGCTCTGCGCGAAGGCCGACAGGGACGTCGTCGCCTCGGCCGCACGGGACTTCAGGCCGATGAAGGACAGCGCGAGCGGGAAGGCCGCCGTCCCGAGCCCGATGAGGACCGAGCACACGAGGACGCCGACCCCTCGCGCGCCGACGAGACCGAGGAACCCGGCGAGGTAGCAGCCCGACAGCCCCGCGACGAGCGCCCCCGGACGGCGGGTACGGGTCATGAGCGTCGGCACGAGCAGCGCCGGGGGGACCCCGACGGCGATGACGACGGCCAGCTGGACGCCGGCCGCCGACTCGCTGAAGCCCCGCTCGACGAGGATCTCCGGCAGCCAGCCCATGACGACGTAGGCGAGCATCGCCTGGATGCCGAAGTAGACGGCCAGCCACCGGCCGACCCGGGTGCGGGCGACCGCGGCGAACGGCAGCCGCGGGCCGGGAGGTGGGTGATCCGTTGCGGCGGAACGC
>JBQGCR010000407.1:0-4669 GCA_052038585.1 Kineosporiaceae bacterium | reverse complement strand
CCCCGCACGAAGGACTCCAGTCCGGCGCCCTGGCCGAGCAGCGTGTCGAAGTGGAGGATGATCTTCACGGCGGCCGAGGCGTCCTCGTCGAGCGCGCTGAGACGCTGGATGAGCTCCTTCATGCGTGCCGCCACCGTCCCGGGTCGGCGAGCCGGGCGCGGCGCACCGGTCAGCCCCGACCGCTGAAGCCCAGGATACGGTCCAGCCAGTTCCGCGAGGACGCGAGCGCGCCCTGCGCGAGCACGGTGTGCTCGAAGGTGCTGAAGCCGTGGAAGCCGCCGGACCACACGTGCAGGTCGGCCTGCCCGCCGTCGGCCCACACCCGGCTCGCGAAGTCGACCACCTCGTCGCGGAAGACCTCGGCGCTGCCGACCTCGAGGAAGGCCGGCGGGAGCCCGCCGAGGTGGTGGGCCCGCGCGGGCGCCGCGTACTGCGGCACGTCGTCCGTGCCGTGCAGGTCCCCGAGCAGCGACCGCCACGCGAGCTCGTTCTCCACGGCGTTCCACATGCCGGTCGGGTACTGCCGGGTGGAGCGGCTGTCCCCGCGGTCGTCGAGCATCGGGGCGATGAGGAGCATGCCGGCGGCCGACGGGCCGCCCCGGTCGCGCGCCATGAGCGCGACGGAGACCGCCAGCCCGCCACCGGCGCTGATCCCGGCGAGCACCGCGCGGCCGACGTTCAGCCCGAGCGCCTGCTCGTGGCGGGACAGGTGCAGCAGGCCGGCGTAGCAGTCCTCCTGCGGCAGCGGGTAGCGGGACTCGGGCGCGCGCCGGTACTCGACGGTGGCGACGACGGCGTTGTACCGCTCGACCCAGTCGAGGAAGACCTCCGCGCCGCTCCACCGGGTGCCGAGCATCATCCCGCCGCCGTGGACGTAGTACACGAGCGGGCTCGTCGCCGTCCGGTCCGGCCGGTGGACGAGCGAGAGCGGGACGGCGGCCCCGTCGGCGCTCGTCGCCTCGAGGTCCGTGCGGACGAGCCCGAGCGCCGCGATGCGGGCCTGCGCCTGCTCGCTCGCGGCGTCGTCCTCGCGGCGCTTGGCCGGGATGTCGGCCGCCGTGATCGGCGACGGCCGGTCGAGCTGGACCGCCAGCGCGGCGGCGACCTCCGGGTCCAGCGGCGGCGCGGGGACGACCGGCCCGCCGTGGGACAGGGTCATGACGGCACCCCCGGGACAGGACGCTCGCTCACCGGCACACAACCCCCAGGGCACGTGGAAGCGGCCCGCCGGCCGCGCCGGCGGGGTGGACGGGGCGCGGGCGGCGGCCGGGCGGGCCGGGACGGCCCGCCCACCGACAAGGCTGAGGGCTGCCGCCCTTGCGCGGAAGCCGCCACGGCGGCGGCGATCCGGGGCGACGGCGCGCCAGATGGCGGTTGTCCGCCGACCCCGGCCACCGGAGCATCGAAGGCGTCGCCGCCGGGCCCCGTCCCGCCGGCAGTCCACGCTGCCAAAGGAGGCACCGCAATGACCATCCACCGTGCCGGCCCGGCCCGGCGCCGCGCCCGGGCCGCCGTCACCCTGGCGGCCGTCCTCGGTCTCGCCGTGACCGCGTGCGGGGCGCCCGGCGAGGACTCCTCCGCGCAGGGCGGCCCGACGACGGCCGCCCCGGTGTCCGGGGAGGTCACGTGCGGGACGGACCCGGTGACGCTGTCCGCCTACTTCGAGACGGGTTTCCCGCTGCCGAAGGCGCTCACCGAGGAGTTCACGAAGCAGTTCCCGAACGTCACGTGGGACATCCGCGAGGACCAGTTCGCCGTCATCACGCAGAACGCGCCCCGGGTCCTCGCCGACAGCCCGCCGGACCTCATGCGCCTGCCGCAGATGTCCGAGCTCGCCAAGGACGGCCTGCTCAAGAACCTCGACGGGTACGCGGAGAGCTTCGGGTGGGACGCCTGGCCCGCGTCGCAGCTCGAGCAGCTGCGCGTCGACGCCGACGGCCGCCGCGGTGAGGGCCCGCTCTACGCCCTCGGGCTGAACTTCAGCCTCACCGGCGTCTTCTACAACACCGAGCTCGCGCAGCGGATCGGGATGACGGCACCGCCGGCGACGCTCGACGAGCTCGACGCCGCGCTGGAGAAGGCGAAGGCGGCCGGCATCACGCCGATCCAGCAGTTCAACGGCGGCGCCACCGGCGGCCTGCTCTTCCCGCTGCAGAACCTCATGGCCGCCTACGGCGACCCGTCCGCGGTCAACGACTGGATCTTCCAGCGCGAGGGGGCGACGATCGACACGCCGGAGAACCTCGAGGCGACCGAGCACCTGCAGCGCTGGGTGGACGCCGGCTACTTCGCGAAGGACGTCAACTCCGTCGACTACGCGACGATGATGAGCCGGTTCCTCGGCGGGGACGGGCTGTTCATGTTCAACGGCGACTGGGAGTCGGCGAACCTCGACACGCAGCTGGCGGGCAAGGCCGGCTTCTTCCTCATGCCGCCCCGTGAGGCCGGCGGTCCGCAGGCCGCGATGTCCGCCCCGCTGACCTTCGGCATCGCCGACCGGGCGGAGAACGCCGACTGCGCGGCGTTCTTCCTCGACTGGGTCGCGACGAACGACCAGGCCCGGACGATCGCCGTCGAGGTCGGCGGCTCGCACCCGATGGGCCCGGCGGACGCCTTCATGCCGCCGTCGAAGGAGGGCTCGGTCGTCGCCCAGACCCTCGAGGCGGGCGCGAAGATCGGTGCGGACAACGGCGCGATGGACTTCGTCGCCAACGCGACCGGCGCCATCTACGCCCAGAGCTGGACCCCGCAGCTGCAGAAGCTCGTCGCCGGCCAGCAGGAGCCGAAGGCGCTGCTCGAGACCGTCCAGGCCGACTACGAGAAGCAGGTGGGCTGAGCCCGTGCCGAACCAGGCCGACGTGGCGGACGCCGCACCGCAGTCGCCGTCGGTCCCCGAGCCGGCCGGCCGTCGCACCGCAGCGGTGCGGCGGTCGGCCGCCGGCTGGGCCGCCTGGCTCTTCGTGGCGCCGGCGCTGACCGCCTACGCGGTCTTCGTCCTGCGACCCATCGGGCTGACGCTGCAGTACTCGCTCTACGAGTGGGACGGCATCGGGCCGTCGACCTGGGTCGGCCTGGACAACTACCGGCAGATCGTCAGCGACCCCGCGCTCTACGGCTCGATCCTCCACGCGTTCGAGCTCATCGTCTTCTTCAGCGCCGTCCCGGTGACCCTCGGGCTCGTCGCCGCGGCGACGATCCGCAGCATCATGACGAGCCGCCTCGCCGTCGTCGCGCGCGTCGTCCTCTTCATGCCGCAGGTCATCCCGCTCGTCGCCGCGGGCATCATGTGGAGCTGGCTGCTGTCGACGACGGGCCTGGTCAACCAGCTCCTCTCGGCCGTCGGCCTCGGCGGCCTGACCCGCGCGTGGCTCGGCGACTTCACGACGGCGCTGCCGTCGGTCGGGCTCATCGGCGCGTGGGTGCTCCTCGGGCTGTGCACGCTCCTCCTGCTCTCCGGGATGAGCAAGATCGACCCCTCGCTCTACGAGGCGGCCCGGCTCGACGGCGCCGGCCCGGTCCGGGAGTTCTGGTCGATCACGCTGCCCAGCCTGCGCCAGGAGGTCGTCGTCTGCGTGACGGTCACCGTCATCGCGGCCCTGTCGAGCTTCGACATCGTCTACATCTCCACCCAGGGCGGCCCGGGCGGGCAGACGACGGTGCCCGGCCTGCAGGTGTTCTACCTCGCGTTCTCGCAGCGGGAGATCGGGCTCGCGAGCGCTCTGGCGATGACGCTCATGGCCCTCGTCCTCGCCGTCGTCCTGCCGATCCAGTGGTTCAACCGGAAGGGTGACGAGTGATCACCTCACGCCGCGAGGGGCTCGTCGGCCGGGCCCTGCTCGTGCTGCTCATGGCCGTCACGGTGATGCCGTTCGTCAGCCTCTTCGTCACCGCGCTCCACCGCTCCGGGACGTACCCCTCGGGCATCGAGTGGCCGGACGACCCGCAGTGGGGCAACTTCGCCGAGGCCTTCCGGTCGGCGGACATGGGCGCGCTGCTCGGGTCGACCCTCCTCATCGTCCTCGGCGTCGTCCCCGCGGCGCTGCTCTTCGGCACGATGGCCGGCTTCGCCCTGGGGCACCTGCGGATGCGCGGCCACCGGGCGCTGTTCGTCGTCTTCGTCCTCGGCCTGACGCTGCCCTTCGAGGGCGTCGTCATCCCGCTGTACTACCAGGTGCGCGACCTCGGCCTGCTCAACACCCGGTGGGCGATCATCCTGCCGCTCGTCGGGCTCTTCATGCCGTTCTCGGTCGTGTGGATGCGCGCGCACTTCACGACGATGCCCGCCGAGCTGTCCGAGGCGGCGCGCGTCGACGGCGCCAACCTCTGGCAGCTGTTCTGGCGCATCCACGTCCCGCTCGCGAGGCCGGCCCTGTCGTCGCTGGCGATCCTGCTCTTCCTCTGGACGTGGAACCAGTTCCTCCTCGCGATCGTCCTCGTCGACGACCCGACCCGGCGCACGATGGCCGGTGCCCTCGGGGCGTTCCAGGGGCAGTGGGGCACGGACATCCCGCTGCTGTGCGCGGGGTCCCTGCTCATCCTCGCGCCGACGCTGCTCGTCTTCTTCGCCTTCCAGCGCCAGTTCGTCTCCGCGCTCCTCGCGGGCGCCGTCAAGGCCTGACCCACACCCCGTGATCATGGACGTCGGAGCGGTGATCATGGACGGTCCGAC
>JBQGCR010000406.1:0-5369 GCA_052038585.1 Kineosporiaceae bacterium | reverse complement strand
CGCGCGTACCCCTTCACGAAGTACGACCAGCTCTTCGTCCCCGAGTTCAACGCCGGGGCGATGGAGAACGCCGGCGCCGTGACGATCACGGAGACCTACGTCTTCCGCTCCAAGCCGACCGAGGCGATCGTCGAGCGGCGCGCGCTGACGATCCTCCACGAGCTCGCGCACATGTGGTTCGGCGACCTCGTGACGATGCGCTGGTGGGACGACCTGTGGCTCAACGAGTCCTTCGCGGAGTACGCCTCGACCCGCTGCCAGTCCGAGTCGACGCGGTGGACGACGGCGTGGACCACCTTCCTCTCGGCCGAGAAGTCCTGGGCGTACCGGCAGGACCAGCTCGCCTCGACCCACCCGATCGTCGCCGACATCCGTGACCTCGCCGACGTCGAGGTGAACTTCGACGGCATCACCTACGCCAAGGGCGCGTCGGTCCTCAAGCAGCTCGTGCACTGGGTCGGCGAGAGCGCCTTCGACGCCGGGCTGCGCTCGTACTTCACGAAGTACGCGTGGGGGAACACGACGCTGGCCGACCTGCTCGCCGAGCTCGAGGCGACGAGCGGGCGCGACCTGGAGGCCTGGGCCCACGAGTGGCTCCAGACCGCGGGCGTGGCGACGCTGCGCCCGCAGGTCGAGGTGGACGACGGCGGCGTCATGACGTCGGTCGCCGTCCTCCAGGAGGCGCCGGAGCACCTGCCGACGCTGCGCGCGCACCGGCTCGCCGTCGGCTGCTACGACCTCGTCGACGGCCGGCTGACCCGCACGCAGCGCGTCGAGCTCGACGTCGCGGGCGCCCGGACGCCGGTGCCCGAGCTCGTGGGCCGCCCGCGCCCGGCGCTGCTGCTCGTCAACGACGACGACCTCGCGTACGCCAAGATCCGGCTCGACGGGCCGTCCCTCGACACCGCCGTCGCCCACCTCGACGCGTTCGCCGACTCGCTGCCGGCCACCCTCGTCTGGGGCGCCGCGTGGGACATGTGCCGCGACGCCGAGCTGCCCGCCCGGGCCTTCGTCGACCTCGTGCTCGGCAACGTCGCCTCGGTCGGCGACCCGAGCGTCCAGCAGACGCTGCTGCGCCAGCTCACGTCGACGCTGACGTTCTACGTCGCGCCCGAGCACCGCGCCGCGAGCGAGGCGTCGGCCGCCGACCGGCTCCTCGCGCTCTTCCGCGCCGCCGCGCCGGGCAGCGACAGCCAGCTCCTGTTCGGGCGGTCCTTCGCCGCGCACGCCTCCACCCCGGAGCAGCTCGACGTGCTCGCGGGCCTGCTCGACGGCTCCTCCGCCGTCGACGGGTTCACCGTCGACACCGAGCGGCGCTGGGAGCTGCTCGTCGCGCTCGCGGCGGGGGGCCGGGCGAGCGACGCCGACGTCGACGCCGAGCTCGACCGCGACGACACCGCCTCGGGCCGGGTGCACGCCGCCGCCGCGCGGGCCGCGATGCCGACGCCCGCCGCGAAGCAGGCCGCGTGGGCGAGCGTCGTCGAGGGCGGCGACCTGCCGAACGCCGTGCAGGCCGCCGTCATCGGCGGGTTCAACCGGGCGCACGACCCCGCGCTCCTCGCGCCGTTCGTCGAGCCGTACTTCGGCTGCCTGACCCGGGTCTGGGCGGAGCGGACGAACGAGATGGCCTCCCAGATCGCGACCGGTCTGTTCCCCGCGTTCGTCGACGGGACGACGGCGCTCGCCGGGAGCGACGCGTGGCTCGCCGGGCCCGGCGCCGACGCCGAGCCCGCGCTGCGCCGGCTCGTCGTCGAGGGCCGCGACGGCGTCGTCCGCGCGCTCGCCGCGCAGGAGCGCGACCGGGCCGCCGGCGCATAACCCGTTGCCCGGCCGTGCGGGCGCCTGGGACGGTGCCCGCATGGCCGAGGACGACGCAGCCGACCACGCAGCCGGCGCGGCCGCGCGTCTCGACGCGCTCCTGCGGACGTGGGAGCGCGAGCGCGACCTCTCCGGCGCCGTGCTCGTGACGCGCGGCGGCGCACCGGTCTTCGAGGGCTGCTACGGCCCCGCCGACCGGTCCGCGGGGGCGCCGGTGACCCCGGCGACCCGGTTCGGCCTGGCGTCGGTGACGAAGATGTTCACCGCGGTGGCCGTCGCGGACGCCGTCGGCGCCGGGCTGCTCGACTTCCCGACCCCGGTCGTCGACGTCCTGCCCCCGGACCGCCGGCCGTCGACCCTGCGCCCGGACGTCACGGTCCACCACCTGCTCTGCCACACCTCGGGCCTGGCCGACTACGCCGAGGAGGACGAGGACTCCCCCGGCTGGGTCGAGGACTACGGCGCCCTGTGGGCCGACCGGCCCTGCTACCGGATGGAGCGCCCGGCCGACTTCCTCCCGCTCTTCGGCGACCTGCCGCCGTACCGCGGCCCGGGCGAGCGGCACCAGTACTGCAACGCCGGCTACGTCGTCCTCGGCCTCGTCCTGGAGGAGGTCCACGGTCGCCCCTACGCCGACGTCGTGCAGGAGCGGGTCCTCGCCCGTGCGGGCATGGCGGCGAGCGGCTTCCTGCGGCTCGACGAGGCGGCTCCCGACGTCGCGGTCGGGTACCTGCCCCGGGCGACGCCCGACGGGCCGTGGCGGACGAACGTCTACCGCGTCCCGGTGGTCGGTGGGCCGGACGGCGGCGCCTTCAGCACGTGCCGGGACCTCGACGCGTTCCTCCACCGGCTCGCGGACGGCATCCTGCTCGGGCCGCTCACGGCGACGGTGCTCGCCCCGCACGCCGACGCCGGCGGCGGCTTCACCTGCGGCTACGGCGTCTTCCACGCCCCCGACGGCCGCTGGGGGCACGGCGGCGGCGACCCCGGCGTCGAGGCGATCGTCCACCGCTGGCCGGACGACGGGACCCACCTCGTCGTCCTGTGCAACGGCGAGGGCCTCGTCGGCGACGTCCGCGACGCCGTCGTCGAGGCCCTCCTCCCCCAGCGGAGTTCGCGTCCCGTCAGCGACCGTTGACGCTGCGCGCGAGCGAGCTGACCCGGATCGAGGCCATGACGTCCTCGAGGAGCACCGGCTGGCCGACGCCGTCGGCCAGCGGGAGCCGCCAGTTCGGGTACTCGTTGTTCGTCCCGGGCTGGTTCATCGCCCGTCGGTCGCCGATGGCGTCCGCGAGGGCGACGCCGAGCAGCCGCGAGGGCGTCCACGTGAGGAACCGGTGCAGCGCCTCGACCTTGTCCCGCTCGGTCGGGTCCGGGCCGAGCAGGCCCAGGTCGCGCAGGAGCCCGAGGACGGCGGCGCGGTCGGCCTCGTCGACCGCCTGCTCCTCCTCGACGGGCCGGGTGAGCAGCCCGAGCCGCTCGCGCAGCTCGATGTGCTCGCCGGCGAGGTAGCCCGACGTCGGCGGCAGGTCGTGCGTCGTCACCGTCGCCAGGCACAGCTCACGCCAGGTCTCCGGGCGCAGCGGGCGGCCGTCGTGGTCCTTCTCGAACCACAGGATCGAGGTGCCGAGCATCCCGCGCTCGCGCAGGTAGTCCCGCGCCCACGGCTCGACCGTCCCGAGGTCCTCACCGACGACGAACGCGCCGGCCCGGTGCGCCTCCAGGGCGAGGATCCCGATGAGCGCCTCGTGGTCGTAGCGGACGTACGTGCCGGCCGCGGGACCCTGGCCGCGCGGGACCCACCACAGCCGGAACAGGCCGATGACGTGGTCGACACGCAGGCCGCCGGCGTGCCGCAGGATCGTGCGGAGCATGTCCCGGTACGGGGCGTAGGCGAGCTCGGCGAGCCGGTCGGGCCGCCACGGCGGCTGCGACCAGTCCTGACCCTGCTGGTTGAAGGCGTCCGGCGGCGCGCCGACCGACACGTCGTGCGCGAGCACGCCGGTCAGCGCCCACGTGTCCGCGCCGTCCGGGTGCACGCCGACCGCGAGGTCGTGGACGATGCCGATCCCCATCCCGGAGGCGAGCGCGGTGGCCTGGGCCCGGCCGAGCTGCTCGTCGAGGCACCACTGGAGCCACATGTGGAACCGCACCCGGTCCTTGAGCTCCTCGCGGGTCTGCTCGACGGCGGGCGAGCGCGGGTCGCGCAGGTGCGCCGGCCACGAGCCCGCCGGCAGGCCGTACCGCTCGGCGAGCGCGCACCACGTCGCGTAGTCGACCAGGCCCTGGCCCTCGCGCTCGCAGAACGCCTCGAACGCGGCCTGGCGCGACGGCGTGCGCGGCTGGGCGAAGACCGTCTCCAGCGCGGCGCGCTTGGCGGCCCACACCGTGTCCCGGTCGAGCTCGCCGGGGTCGGAGTTCAGCGCGCGCATCGCCTCGGCCTGCCACTCCAGGACCGCGCGGTCCGTGGCCGGCATGTAGGCGACCTCCGGGACGTCCTCGACCCGCAGGTACACCGGGTTGACGAACCGGCGCGTCGTCGGCAGGTACGGCGACGGCGACATCGGCGCGATCGGCTCGGCGGCGTGCAGCGGGTTGACGAGGACGAAGTCGGCGCCGTGGTCGCGGGCGCTCCAGCTCGCGAGCTCGGTGAGGTCCGCGAGGTCGCCGAGCCCCCACGAGCGCCGCGAGCGCACGGAGTACAGCTGGGTCATGAAGCCCCAGGCGCGGCTGTCCGCGATCGCGGGGTGCAGCTCGAGCCGGTCGGGGGTGACGACGAGCGGGGCGCTCGTGCTCGTGTCGTCGTGGCGCGCGGTGAGCGTGTGCCAGCCGAGAGGCAGGTCCTCGGGGACGACGAAGCTCGCCTCGCCGGTGAGCCGGCCGTCGACGACGCGGGGCTCGACCCACCGGTCGTCCTGGACGAGGGGCCGGCGGCCGCCCTCCTCGAGCTCGACCCAGACCTCGACCTCGGTGCCGTGCGGCACGTGGACGGCCAGGCCCGACCGGCTGCCGCGCCGGACGACGGTCACCGGCGGCAGGACCCGGCGCCAGGGCAGGTCGCGCCGGGCGGCCAGGGACCGCTCGACGGCCTCGTGGCTGCGGACGTCGACGTCGAGCGCGCGGAGCACGGCGCAGATCGAGGCCGTCGGGACGTGCGTGTGGCGGCCCTGCCAGTCCCAGAACTCCGTCGCGACGTCGTAGCCGTGGGCGAGCTCGATGAGCTGGGGCGACGGCGGGGCGTCGGGGTCGATCCGGGTCTCGTGCTCCGGGACGTCCTGCGGCTCGGGCTGCCACGCCGCGGGCTCCGGCTGCGGCTCGAACTCGGGCTGCGGCTCGGGCTGCGGCTCGGGCTCGGGCTGCGGCTCGGCCACGGCAGCGGGCTCGGCGACCGGCTCCGCGTCCGGCTCCGCGTCCGGCTGGGGCGCGGGCTCCGGGTCCGGCTCGGGCTCGAGCTCCGACTCGGGCTGCGGCTCGGGCTGCGGCTCGGGCTGCGGCTCGGGCTCCGACTCGGCGGCGGCCGCAGGCTCGGTCTCCGGCGTCACGTCCGTCTC
>JBQGCR010000405.1:0-2550 GCA_052038585.1 Kineosporiaceae bacterium | reverse complement strand
AGGACGTGCGTGGCCTCGACGACCGACGCCGGCCACAGCCCGTCGGGCACCTCGACCGTCACCGAGACGGACCCGCCGGACGCCGCGCAGGCGCGCATGCTCGCGAGCAGCGCCGAGTCCGGCGCGCTGCCGTACACCTGCTCGGGCGTGCCGCCGTCGAGCAGGGCCGGGTCGCCGCGGAACCGTGCGCGGCCCACGTGGTTGACGAGCACGAGGCGGAAGGCGGTGCCGTCCGGCCCCGGCTCGGGGCGCCAGACGGTCACGCCGTCGGGCAGGGCGTCGAGGACGGCGCGGTGGAACGCCGGCGAGTCGGGCATGACAACGCTGTCGGACACGGGACGAAAGGCCTTGATCGTCTGTCCGGGTGTCGGTGTCCCGCTGTCGGTGGGTTGTGGTGGGCTTGACCCGGGTCGGCAGGCACACGGCACGGGAGGACGACATGGTCGCGGAGATCGACGTCCGGCGGGACGCGGCGGCACCGGGGATGACGGGCGGGTCCGGGCCGGGCCGGGCCGAGGAGCTCGCCCGGGCCGCGGAGGCGGCCTCGCAGCGGCTGCCGGGCGACCACCGGGTCGAGGTCGTCAGCTACGACGGGGAGACGGCGGGCGCGTCCGTCCTCGTCTCGTACGACGCCCCGCCCGGGGCCGACGCGTACGTCGCCCGGGCCCTGGAGCACCTGCACGCCGTCGGCGGCGCGCTCGGGCTCGCGCCGGAGCAGCCCCCGGAGTTCGCCCCCGACCCCGGGTGGCAGCGCACGTCCGGCGGGCAGGTGGCGGTGCACCTGCGCCAGCTCGTCGGGGGCGTGCCGGTCTACGACGCGACGGAGACCGTCCGCTTCGCCGACGACGGCCGCGTGCTCGAGGTCGCCGGCCGCTCCTGGGCGGCGCCCCGCGAGGTGCGGGTCCAGCCGTCCCTCACCGCCGCGGACGCCCTGGGCGTCGCGGCGCGGCACCTCGCGACGCCCGGGGGCGGCCCGGACGACGCGGACGGCGGGCTGCGGCCGGACCCGTTCGGGGAGCAGGCCCCCGAGCCGCTGCTCGACCTCGCCGCCTTCGACCCGCACCTGGTCACCGCGCCCGCCGGGTCGCCGGACCTGCCGGCCGTCTTCACCTCCCCGGGCCTGCACGGCCCGGTGACGGTCTCGCTCGTGTGGTTCCCGGTCGCCCGCGAGCTGCTCCTCGGCTGGCACCTGCGGGCGCAGGTCGAGGGCGGACCGGAGTACCGCTTCGTCGTCTCGGCCACCGACGGCCGGATCCTGCTGTGCCGCAGGCTGACCCGCACGCTCACCGGGCGCGCGAGCGTGGTCCTGCGCGCGGGCGGCCCGCGCGAGGAGGTGACCTTCCCGCTCGACCCGGCGTCGTACGGTCCCCCGGTCCCGGCCGACCTGCCGGCCGGCTGGCCCGACGCCTGGCTCGTCGACGCGACGACGTCCGGCTCGGCGGTCCGGGCGGTCAACGCCGCGGCCGGCGACGCCGTCGTCACCGGGACGGCGAGCGGTCCGGCGGTCGAGTTCCCGCCCACGCCGGGGCCGGGCGACGACGACGCGCTCGTCGTCAACCTCTTCGCCTTCTGCTCGCAGATGCACGACGTGCTCTACCTGCTCGGGTTCCGCGAGGCCGACGGCAACTTCCAGAAGGACTCGATGGGCCGCGGCGGGCGTCCCAACGACGCCGTGCTCGCCAAGGTGCACCCCGGGTCGGTCTACGGGACGGCGAACATGGGCACCCGGGCCGACGGGATCGCCCCGCTCATGAACATGGGGCTGGTGACCTCGACCGGGCGGCACACCGCGCTCGACCCGGACGTCGTCTTCCACGAGTACACCCACGGCCTGACGAACCGGCTCGTCGGCGGCCCGATGGACGACCAGGCGCTCGACGCCGAGCAGTCCGGCGGGCTCGGCGAGGGCTGGAGCGACTACGTCGCGTGCACGCTGCTCGACAAGACCGTCGTCGGGGACTGGGTGGTCGACTCCCCCGCCGGCATCCGGCGCCAGCCGTACACCGAGGAGTTCACCGGCACGTACGCCCAGCTCGGGACGCCGGAGTACTCCGAGGTGCACGACGTCGGCGAGCTGTGGTGCGCCGTCCTGCTCAGCCTCGGCCGGGCCCTCGGCCGCTGGGAGACGCTCCAGGCGGTCGTCGACGCGCTCAAGCTCACCTCCGCCAACCCGAGCCTGCTCGCGGCCCGCGACGCGGTCCTGCTCGCCGTCCGGCAGCTCGCGACGACCCGCGGGGACGACGCCGACGCGGCCGTCGCGACGGCGTGGGGCGTCTTCGCGCGCTACGGCATGGGCCCGAAGGCCCGCACCGACGGCGCGACGCTCGCCGGGATCGTCGCCGACTTCGACCCGCCGGCGCTGGCGGCTTAAGCGGTCCTTCAGCGGCGGGCGCGACGGTGGTCCCGACCGGCCCACCCGCTCCCGGAAGGACCACCCGCCATGCGCACGACCCGCTCCCTCGCCGCCCTCCTCCTCGCCACCGCCGCCACGGCGGCCACCCTGTCCGGGCCGGCGGGCGCCGCCGCGGCTGACGGTGCCGCAGCCGCCGC
>JBQGCR010000404.1:0-4474 GCA_052038585.1 Kineosporiaceae bacterium | reverse complement strand
CGAGCACGTGCTCACCGCCGTCCGGGTCGACGGCGACGGCGCCGCGGCCACCGAGCGTGACGGCCACCGCCGCGGGGCCCCGCCCGCGCAGGGCGTGGGCGGCGTCGAGCGCGCCTCGCGCACCCGGACCGAGGGGGGCACCCAGGAGGAGGGCGGCCTCGTGCTCGTTGGGCAGGAGCCAGGTGACCTGGCGCAGGAGGTCGGCCGGCAGGTCCGCGGCCGGCGCGGGGTTGAGGATCGTCACCGCACCCTCGGCGCGGGCGGCGGCGAGCGCGGCGGTGACGGCGTCGAGCGGGATCTCCAGCTGGGCCAGGCAGACCCGCGCCGGACGGCGCCGGGCCCCGACCGCCGCGACGTCCACCGTGCCGTTCGCGCCGGGGACGACGACGATCCGGTTCGTGCCGCCGTCGCCGACCATGATGAGCGCGACGCCGGTCGCGACGCCGTCGGCGTCGGTGACGCCGGACAGGTCGACGCCCGCCCCGGACGCCTCGGCGCGCAGGAACGCCCCGAGCTCGTCCGCGCCGACCGCGCCGACCATGCGGGTGCGGGCCCCGGCGCGCGCGGACGCGACCGCCTGGTTGAGCCCCTTGCCGCCCGCGGCGCGGAACCACGTGTGGCCGCTCACGGTCTCGCCGTCGTCCGGCAGCCGTGGTGCGCCGACGACGAGGTCGGCGTTGAGGCTGCCGACGACGAGGACGTCGACGTCGGAGGTCATCCGGTCACCGTAGACCGAGCCGGTCCGCGAGCAGCGCGTAGCCGACGAACGACACGACGTCGAGCACGGTGTGCGCGACGACGAGCGGCATGACGCGCCCGCGCCGCCGGTAGTACTCGGCGAAGACGACGCCCATGACGACGTTGCCGACGAACGGCCCGAAGCCCTGGTAGAGGTGGTACGAGCCGCGCAGCACCGCGCTCGTCGCCGTCCGCGCCCACGCCGGCCAGCCGAGCTCGGTGAGCCGCTCGAGCAGGTACCCGACGGCGACGACCTCCTCGAGCACGGCGTTCTTCAGCGCCTGGAGGACGAGCACGGGGACCGTCCACCAGTACGTGTCGTGCGCGGCCGGGACGACGTCGGCCGTGACCCCGAGCGCCCGGCCGGCGAAGTACAGCGCGAGCCCGGGCAGCCCGATGAGCGCGGCGAGCCCGGCGCCGGTGAGCAGGTCGCGCCCCGGGCGCGCGGCGTCGAACCCGATGCGGTGCACGGCCTTCCGGCCGTAGGAGGACAGCAGCCACAGGGCGAGCACGACCGGCACGAGGGTGAAGACGACGTCGGCGACCTGGTAGGCGAGGTCGACGTAGGGCCGCGGCGAGCGCGAGGCGTTGAGCACGGCCTGCTGCTGCGCGAGCGGTCGGCCGGCGGTGAGCTTGGCCGTCAGGGAGATCACCGCGTAGACGGCGGACTGCCCGAGCGAGAGCCCGAGGACGATCCAGATCTCCGCGCCGAGCCGGCGCCGCTGCCACAGCGCCCGGGAGGCGGCCCCGTCCACGGTCGTCTCGCTCACCGTCCCATGATGCGACCGCGCCGTCCGACGCGCCCCGGCGGCCGTCGTCCGGGTACCCTCCCTGGCATCGACCCGGCGGGACCGCCGGGAAGGAGGCGGTTGTGGACGACGACGGCGACACCCTCAAGCCCGGGGCGATCTCGTTCGTCGACGCCCTCGTCATCGGCCTGGCGTCGACGTCCCCGGCGTACTCCCTCGCAGCGGTGCTCGGCCCGATCGCCGTCCTCGCCGGCACCTCGGCGCCGGGCATCCTCCTCGCGAGCTTCGTCCCCATGGTGCTCATCGCCGGGGCCTTCGCCTTCCTCAACAAGGTGGACCCGGACTGCGGGACGACGTTCTCCTGGGTCACCCGGGCGCTCGGCCCGTG
Organism: Kineosporiaceae bacterium; assembly: GCA_052038585.1. Lineage (GTDB taxonomy): Bacteria > Actinomycetota > Actinomycetes > Actinomycetales > Kineosporiaceae > JBQGCR01. The sequence goes on along the minus strand of JBQGCR010000404.1, from coordinate 2,599 downwards.
GGCCGGCTGGTTCGGCGGCTGGGCCATCACGATGACCGGGGTGCTCGTCATCGGCTCGCTCGCCGACGTCGCGGTGCGCTTCGGGCTGCTCGCCGTCGGCCTCGACGCGGCGGCGGAGTCCGCGCTCGCCGTGCAGGGCGGCGCCGTGCTGCTCATCGTGCTCATGACGTGGATCTGCGTCGTCGGGACCGAGCTGTCGGCGCGGGTGCAGAACGTCCTCATCCTCGCCCAGACCGGCACGCTGCTCGTCTTCGCCGCCGTCATGGCGGTGCGGGCCGCCCGCGGCGACGCGCTCGACGGCGCGACGGGCTTCGAGCTCGGCTGGCTCAACCCCTTCGCGGCGGGCGGCGCGGCGCTCACCGGGGGGCTGCTCCTCGGCGTCTTCGCCTACTGGGGCTGGGAGTCCGCGGTGAACCTCACCGAGGAGACGCAGGACAGCACGAGCGCCCCGGGCCGGGCGGCGATCCTGTCGACCGTGCTCCTGCTCGCGAGCTACGTCGGGGTGGCCGTCACGGCGCTGCTCTTCGTCGGGCCGCAGTTCCTCGCGGACAACGCCGGCGAGGAGGAGTTCATCTTCGCCGACATCGCCGCGCTCGCCATGGGCGGCTGGGACTGGGTCGTCCTGCTCGCCGTGTCGACCTCGGCGATCGCCTCGACGCAGACGACGATCATCCCGGCCTCCCGGACGGCGCTGTCCATGGGCCGGCGGCACGCGGTGCCGCGCCGGTTCGGGCACATCCACCACCGCTTCCGCACCCCCGACGTCTCGACGTGGTGGGTCGCCGGCATCGCCGTCGCCTGGTACCTCGTCGTCAACCGGATCAGCGAGAACGCGCTCTTCGACTCCCTCACCGCGCTGAGCCTGCTCATCGCGTTCTACTACGCGCTCACCGGGATCGCGTGCGCCGTCTACTACCGCCGGCACCTGCTCGACTCGCCGCGGCACGTCCTGCTGCTCGGCGTCGGCCCGCTCGTCGGCGCCGCGCTGCTCGCCTGGCTGCTCGTCCAGAGCGTGCGCGACATGTCCGACCCGGCGAACTCCTACAGCGGCCAGGCGTGGTTCGGGGTCGGGCCGCCGCTCGTCATCGGCATCGGGATCGCCGTCGTCGGCGTCGTCCTCGCCCTCGTCTGGCGCCGGCAGGACACGGCGTTCTGGGCCGAGCGGCCCGGGGTCGTCGACCCGGCCCTCGTCGAGGCGGGTCGGCGGTGAGCGTCGTCGTCGGCTACGACGCCTCGCCCGGCGCGGTGCGGGCGCTCGACGCGGCGGTCACCGTCGCGCTCGCCTTCGACGAGCCGCTCGTCGTCGTCTACGGCGTCGACCCGCCCGGCGGCCGCGGCGAGGAGTTCGCCGAGCACGCCCGGGCGCTGCGCGAGATCGGCGAGCGGGTCGTCGCCGACGCCGTCGCCCGCGCGGCCGACCGCGGGGTCCGCGTCGAGGTGGAGCTCGGGCACGGCCGGCCGGCGCAGGCGCTCGTCGACGTCGCCGCCCGGCGCGACGCCCGCGTCATCGTCGTCGGCTCCTACGGCGAGGGCCGCGTCCGCGGCGCCCTGCTCGGCTCGACCCCGTACCGGCTCCTCGGCCTCGCCGACCGTCCGGTCCTCGTCGTCCCGCCGGGGGAGTGAGGCCCGCACTCAGACGCGGTAGGCGTCCCTGCGGTGGTCCACGTCCAGCACGTAGACGGTGCGCTCCACGTCGTCGATCCGGTACCGCACGCGGTACTCACCTCTTCGTGCGCGCCACAGGCCCTCGAACGGCGCTCGAAGGGGGGCGCCGACCCGGTGGGGTCGGAGCCGGAGCGGCCCGTCGATGAACTCCCAGGCGGCGAAAGCAGCCGATGGCGGGAGGTCGTCCGTCAGCGCACGCCGCGCCCCTGGGGACAGCACGAGCCGGTACGGCTCCATGTCCGGCGGGGTGTCAGCCATCCGACCGGTCGAGCTCCTCTCGGCGCTGCATCTGCGCGGCGACCTCGTCGCGGGTCACCTGTCGCCCCTCGGCCAGATCGGTCTGCGCCTGCACCACCCTGGCGACGGCCTCCCGGTCGGCGAGCAGCTCGAGAGTCGCCTCGAGCGACTCCAGGTCGTCGACGGACATGAGGACGACGTAATCCCGACCGTTGCGCGTGATCCTGACCCGCTGATGCGTGCGATGCACCTCCTCGGCGATCTCGGACAGTCGCGCCTTCACCTCGGACAGCGGCAGCGTCTCCATGGACCAGAATTCTAGTCCGTGCGATGTTCGTCGTCCATGGCCACGACGACCCGTGAGGCCCGGACGACTCACACCGGCAAGGCCGTCGTGGACTTGACCGTCTTCATCGAGATGAGCGAGCGCAGGGACGCCACGCCCGGCACCTCGCCGAGGCGCTCGCGGAAGAAGCGCTGGTAGGCGTCGAGGTCCTCGACGGCGACGGCGAGCAGGTAGTCGGACTCGCCGGCCATGAGGTAGCACTCGAGCACCTCGGGGAGGGTCGCGACGGCGTTCTCGAAGGCCTCGAGGGTCTCCTGCCGCTGGGAGGTCAGGCTGACCATGACGTGGACGTACATCCCGCGGCGGACCTTGGCCCGGTCGAGCACCGCCATGTAGCCGCGGATGAACCCG
>JBQGCR010000403.1:0-3366 GCA_052038585.1 Kineosporiaceae bacterium | reverse complement strand
ACGAGCCCGCCGACGCGTGCAGGGCGCTCGGCGCCGGCCTGGCCCGCCGCGTGCCCGAGGGCGTCTGGGTGGTCGCCGGGGACGCGAGCGCCCGGCGCAGCGCGAAGGCCCCGGGCGCCCTCGACGCGCGGGCGGAGCCGTTCGACACCGCGGTCTCCCGGGCGCTCGCGGACGGCGACGCCGCGGCGCTGCTCGGCCTGGACGCCGGGCTCGCCGCGGACCTGCTCGGCGAGGGCCGCGCCCCGTGGCAGGTCCTCGCCGGGGCCGCGGACGCCGCGGGGGCGCCGTCGAGCGCGCGGGTGCACCTCGACGACGCCCCCTTCGGCGTCGGCTACCTCGTCGCGACGTGGACCTGGGACGCCTGAGCGCCCTCAGCGGCCGACCGCGTCGTCCGCCCGGCCCTGCGCGAGGTCGACCTTGTCGGCGAACTTCCCGCCGGTGCGCTCGTCGGCGAGGTCACCCACCCGCTCGATGACCTGGTCGCTGACCTTCTCGACGAGGTCGGGGTGGTCGGCCGCGAGCTTGCGCGCGGTGGCCTGGAGGTCGTCGAACATGCCCACGGTGTGCTCCTTCGGTCGGCGCGTCCCGCGGGGACGTGCGGGACGGCCGGAGCCTACTGCCGATCATGGCCGCCGTGCCTGACAGACTCCTGGCGTGAGCGGGTCCGTCGTCGTCGCCGTCGTCGGGTGCACCGGCGTCGGCAAGTCCGACCTCGGCGTGGCCCTCGCCCGGGCGCTGGGCGGCGAGGTGGTCAACGCCGACGCGATGCAGCTCTACCGCGGCATGGACGTCGGGACGGCCAAGCTCACCGAGGCCGAGCGGCAGGGCGTCCCGCACCACCTCCTCGACGTCCTCGACGTGACGCAGGAGGCGAGCGTCGCCGCCTACCAGCGGCAGGCGCGGGCGGTGCTCGACGACGTCGCGGGCCGCGGCCGGGTGCCCGTGCTCGTCGGCGGGTCCGGACTCTACGTCCGGGCGGCGCTCGACCGGCTCGAGATCCCCCCGACGGACCCGCGGGTGCGGGGCCGGCTCGAGGCGCGGCTCGCCGAGGAGGGCAGCGGCGCCCTGCACGCCGAGCTGGCCCGCGTGGACCCCGTCGCGGCGCAGGCGATCCTGCCCTCCAACGGGCGGCGGGTCGTGCGCGCGCTCGAGGTCGTCGAGCTCACCGGACGCCCGTTCTCCGCGACGCTGCCGAGCGGCGAGCACGTCCGGCCGACCGTGCAGGTCGGCCTGCGGCTGCCCCGGCCGGTGCTCGACGAGCGGCTCGCCCTGCGGGTCGACCGCATGCTGCGGGCCGGGCTCGTCGAGGAGACCGAGGCGCTCGTCGCCCGCGGGCTCGCCGGGGGACGCACGGCCTCCCGCGCGCTCGGCTACGCGCAGGTGCTCGACGCGCTGGCCGGCCGCTGCACCCTGGAGCAGGCGCGCGACGCGACGGTCACGGCGACCCGCCGGTTCGCCCGCCGGCAGGAGTCCTGGTTCGGGCGCGACCCGCGCACCACGTGGCTGCCCGCCGACGCCCCCGACCTGCTCGACCGGGCGCTCGCCGCGACTACGCTCGGTCCGTGACGACCGAGCCGCTCGCCGTGCCCCTCGACGCCCCGACCGCCGACGCGCCGGCCTGGGCCAAGGGCCACGGCACGGAGAACGACTTCGTGCTCCTGCCCGACCCCGACGGCCTCCTCGTGCTCGACGACGCGCTCGTCGCGGCGCTGTGCGACCGGCGGGCGGGGATCGGCGGGGACGGCGTCCTGCGGGTGGTCCGCACCGCCGCGGAGCCGGAGGCCGGGCCGCTCGCCGGCGAGGCCGAGTGGTTCATGGACTACCGCAACGCCGACGGGTCGGCCGCGCAGATGTGCGGCAACGGCCTGCGGGTCTTCGTCGCCTACCTCGAGCGGCTGGGCTGGGCCGACCTGTCCGGCGGGACGCCGCTGCCGGTCGCGACGCGCGCCGGCGTCAAGCACGTGCGCCGCGAGGGCGACCTGCTCGTCGCCGACCTCGGCCCGTGGTCGGTCCCGGGCGGGCGGGCGGCGGCGGCCGCGGGGGAGGACGTCGTCGTCGCCGTGCACGGCGAGCCGGTGCCGCTGCCCGGGCTGTCGGTCGAGACCGGCAACCCGCACGTCGTCGTCGCCGTCCCCGACGTCGAGCGGCTCGCCGCCGTCGACCTCACCCGGGCCCCGCTCGTCGACCCGGTGCCGGCCGACGGCGCGAACGTCGAGGTCGTCGTCCCCGGTCCCGTGGGGCCGGACGGCGCCCACCTCGCCATGCGCGTCCACGAGCGCGGCGTCGGGGAGACCCGGTCCTGCGGCACCGGCGCGGTCGCCGCGGCGCTCGCCGCGCGGGCGTGGGGCGGGGAGGGCGCGCCGACGACCTGGTTCGTCGACGTCCCCGGCGGTCGGCTGCGGGTCCGGACGCCGGACGGGTCGGTCCTCGCCGGCGACTGGGTCGAGCTCGCCGGGCCCGCCGTCGTCGTCGCCGAGGGGACGCTCGACGCCGCGTGGGTCGCGGCGGCGCGGACCCCGCTCGCCTGAGCCGGCGGGCCGCGCCCCGGCCGGGACGCGCAGGTTCGGCGAAACCCCGAGCGCGACAGGCGTGACCTGTGTCACTCTGCCTCGCCGGCGTATCGCGGCAGGGACTGCAGGCTCCTGACGACCGAGCGGACGGCACCCGCGTGGGGCGTGCCGCGCGAGCCAGGAGTCACCAGGCCAGGAGGGGACATGGAGGACGTCACCGGACGCGGGCCCGCCCCGTCCTCGTCCTCGATGCCGCCGGACGACCGGCTCGCGCGTCGGGACGCGCTCCTGCTCCGCCTCGAGCTGGCCCGTGGGACCTCCGCGTCCCGCGGGCCGGCCCGGGGTCGCCCGCGGCGCCGTCGCCTCCGCGCGGCGTGACGTCGGCGTGACGTCGGCGTGACGTCGGCGGGGCGTGGCGAGCTCAGGACCGGGCGGCCCGCAGCACGCGGAACCCCTTGGCGCTGCCGTGCCGCGTGACGTCCCACGGCCGGTCGCCGTCCGCACCCGGGAGGTGCTCGGCGAGCCAGCGCTGGAGCGAGTCCGCCCCGAGGTTGCGCTGGACGACGAGGAACGCCTCGCCGTCGTCGGCCAGCCGCGGCAGCCAGTGCAGGAGCAGCGCGTGCAGCGCCTCCTTGCCGACCCGGATCGGCGGGTTGGACCAGATCGCGGCGAAGCGCACGTCGGCGGGGACGCGGTCCGGCGGGCCGGCGACGACCCCGCGCGCGCCGAGCCGGGCGGCGTTGCGCCGCGTGAGCTCGACGGCCCGCTCGTTGACGTCGACCGCCCACACCCGGGCCGCCGGCTCGCGCAGCGCGGCCGCGAGCGCGACGGGTCCCCAGCCGCAGCCGAGGTCGAG
>JBQGCR010000402.1:0-3000 GCA_052038585.1 Kineosporiaceae bacterium | reverse complement strand
GCGGGCGACTGGAGCGCGCCGCTCGCCGGACCGTTCGACCTGATCGTCTCGAACCCGCCCTACATCGCCAGCGGCGTCGTGCGGAGCCTCGCGCGGGAGGTGCGCGAGCACGATCCGGTCGCCGCGCTCGACGGCGGCGACGACGGGCTCGCGGTCGCCCGCCGGGTGGCCGCGGCGGCGCCGCGCTGGCTCGCGCCCGGCGGGGTCGCGGTCGTCGAGGTGACGCCGGAGCAGGTGCCGGCCCTCGTCGCGGCCTTCACCGCGGCCGGGCTGGAGGCCGCGGCGGTCGAGGACCCGGGACGCGACGCGACGGCCGTCCGGGCGGCCGCCCCCGACGACGGCGCACGACCGCTCCCTGGGACGTAGGGCACTTACTTCACGGGAGCGGTCGCGGCCTCCAGCCTAAGCCGGGACAGCCCTCCGCTCAGAACGTGCGGACGACGACGGTCGAGCCCTTCGGAGCCTTCGTCCCGCCGCCCGGCACGGTCTGGTACACCTCGTCGAAGATCCGGGTGCCCTCGCGCTTCACGGTGAAGCCACGGCTCTCGAGGAGCTTCTTCGCCTCGGCGAACGACATCCGGAACGTCCGCGGAACGTCGACGAGCGGCGGCCCGCTGGAGACGACGATGCTCACCGTCTCGCCCGGCAGCAGCGTCCCGGAGTCAGGGCTCTGCGAGATGACGTCGCCCTTCGGCACGCGCTCGGAGATCTCCGTGCTCGAGCGCACCTCGAGCCGGGCGTCGGTGATCCGCCGCTCGGCGTCGGCCTGGCTGCGCCCGACGACCGACGGCACCTCGACCGGCTCCGGACCGCGGGACACGACGAGCGCGACCGGGGTGTCCCGCCGGGCCTGCTGCCCCTGGGCCGGGGCGCTGGAGAGCACCTGGCCGGGCGGGGCGTCGTCGTCGTACGCGCCCTTGACCTCGCCGACGGCGAGGTTCGCAGCCGTCAGCGCCGCCTGGGCCTGCTCCTGCGTCGACCCGACGACGGTCGGGACGGCGAAGAGCTCCGGACCCTTCGAGACCAGCAGGGTGACGACGGCGTCCCTGGCGACGTCGGCGCCCTCCGTCGGCCGTGCCCCGACGACGACCCCGGGTGCGGCGGCGTCGTCGAAGACCTCCTCGCTCGCGGTCCCCAGGCCCGCCGCCTCGACCTTCGCGGCGGCCTGGTCCAGCGGCAGCGTCGCCACCGCCGGGACGGCGACCCGGGAGCCGGGGCCCGCGAGGAACCACCACGTCCCGCCGCCGAGGCCGGCGGCGAGCAGGAGGACGAGCACGAGGAGGAACGCCCCGCGGCGCCGCCGACGGCGCGTCAGCTGCTCGCCCTCGGCGAGGGCGGGGAAGGCCTCGCTCTCCCGCAGGTCGCGGTCGTGGCCCGCCGGGCGCAGGTCGAAGGCCGGGGCGAGCACGCCGCCGGGGAGCGCCTGGGTGCGGTTGAGCGCCGCCTCGCGGGTCGTCACGACCTCGGTGTCGCCGGCCGCGCCGGCCGCCGCGGCGTGGTGCTCGGCCGCGATCTGCTCGGCCACCGCGGGGCGGTGGTCGAGCACGTCGGGGGACAGGTCCGCGCGGGCCAGGCGGAGGTCGGCGAGCATCGTCGCGGCGTCGGGGAACCGCTCGTCAGGGTCCTGCGCCGTCGCGCCCAGGACGACGTCGTCGAGCTCGGCCGGCACCTCGGGGACGACGTCCGACGGCGGGGGCACCTCGTCGTGGACGTGCTGGAAGGCGACCTGGATCGGCACGTCGCCGGTGAAGGGCGGGCGGCCGGTGAGCAGCTCGAGGAGCATGATCCCGCAGGCGTAGACGTCGCTGCGGGCGTCGGCGACCCCGCGCGAGACGAGCTCGGGGGACAGGTACGCCACCGTGCCGATGAGGGTGCCGGTCGTCGCCGTCGTCGTCGCGGCCCGGGCCAGGCCAAAGTCGGCGACCTTGACTCGTCCGTCGTCGGTGAGCAGGACGTTCTCCGGCTTCGTGTCCCGGTGCACGATGCCCGCGCGGTGCGCCGCGGCGAGGGCGTCGAGGACCGGGTCGAGCACGGTGATCGCCTCGCGCGGGGTCAGCGCGCCCCGCTCGGCGAGCACGTCGCGCAGCGTCCGGCCCGGCAGGTGCTCCATCGCGAGGTACAGCACGCCGTCGTCCGCGCCCTGGTCGAAGACCTGGACGACGTTCGGGTGCGACATGCGGGCCGCCGAGCGGGCCTCGCGGACGAAGCGGGCCTGGAACTCGGCGTCCTCGGCGAGGTGGCCGTGCATGACCTTGAGGGCGACCTCGCGGTCGAGCCGCGCGTCGAGGGCGAGGTAGACGGTCGCCATCCCGCCGCGGGCGATCCGGGCCTGCACGTGGTAGCGCCCGTCGAGCACCCGCCCGACGAGGGGGTCCGCCACCGTCGTGTCCACGCAGGGAGTGTACGTTCGCGCGCCCCGGCGGGCGGGGAGCCGCGCTGCTCTGGCACGCTGGGAGGGTGACCGACTCCACGACCGGGGCCACCACCGGGACCACGGACCTCGAGGCGCTCGCCGGGGACTGGCTGCCCCTGCCCGACGTCGCCGAGCTGCTCGGGATCGACGTCGGCAAGGTGCGCCGCCTCGTGCAGGACCGCGACCTGCTCGCCGCCCGCGTCGGCGACCGCCGGATCCTCTCCGTGCCCGCCGCGCTCGTCGAGGGCGGCGTCCCGCTGCCCGAGCTGCGCGGCACCGTCACCGTCCTCCAGGACGCCGGCTACACCGACGAGGAGGCGCTGCGCTGGCTGTTCACCGCCGACGAGACGCTGCTCGGGACGACGCCGGTCGGGGCGCTGCGCGCCGGGCACAAGACCGAGGTCCGCCGCCGGGCGCAGGCGCTGGCCTTCTAGGCCTCCCCGCCGTCTAGGCCTTCTCCGCCTCGTCGGGGCGGACCCACCGCCGGTCGTCCCGCCGCGCCCGCCGGGCCCGGACCATCCCCGGCACCGCGACGGCGAGCCGTCGTGACATCGGCACCGAGACGCGCTGGGTGAGCACCTGGTACT
>JBQGCR010000401.1:0-4910 GCA_052038585.1 Kineosporiaceae bacterium | reverse complement strand
GAGGTGCGGGTGAGCCGGATGGTCGGCGTCTTCGCCGCCGGCCGGATCCTCAACCCGCGCACCGCCCGGTCGCAGCTCGTCGGCGGGATGACGATGGGCCTCGGCATGGCGCTGCACGAGGAGGGCCTCGTCGACCCGCGCATCGGGCACGAGCTCAACCACGACCTCGCGCAGTACCACGTCCCCGTCAACGCCGACGTCCCGGACATCGACGCGACGTGGCTCGACGAGGACGACGACGCCCTCAACCCGCTGGGGGTCAAGGGCATCGGCGAGATCGGCATCGTCGGGTGCGCCGCGGCCGTGGCCGAGGCCGTGTGGCACGCGACGGGCACGCGGCACCGGCGGCTGCCGATCCGCCCCGACCGCGTCCTCGAGGGCTGACGGCCGGACGCTACCCCGGCAGGCACCGCACGGCTTGCACCTGGGCGCCCGGCACCCCGCCCGCCAGGCCCACGTCCGTCGCGGCGTCGACGAGCGCGGCCGGGCCGCAGACGTACACGTCCGGGAAGCCCTCCCCCGCCGGCCGGGTTGCGAGGTGCCGGGCGAGCGCGTCGGCCGCGGTGCCGGTGGCACCGGACCACGCCGCGTCCGGACGCCACACGGTGTGCTCGACGACGGCCTCCGGCAGGGCGCCCAGGGCCTCCTCGAGCTCCGGCAGGTCGCCGGGGCGCGGCAGCTCGGCCGCCGTCGTCACCCCGAGGAGCAGGAGCACCGGCTGCGGGTCGCCCCACTCGGCCATCCGCCGGACGATCGACGCCATCGGCGCCAGGCCGGTGCCGCCGGCGACGAGCCAGCGCGGCCGCATCCCGTTCTCCCGCAGGCCGAACGCGCCCTGCGGGCCGCGGACGACGAGCCGGCTGCCGGGGGCGGCGTCCTCGTCGAGCCACGTCGAGAACCAGCCGCCCGGCTGGAGCCGGACGAGCAGCTCCACCTCGCCGTCCCAGTTCGCGACGTTGGCGAGGGAGTACGCCCGGCGGTGCTCCTGCCCCGGCAGGAGCACCTCGACGAACTGGCCGGGCTCGAACTCGACGCCGGCCCCGCTCGTCTCGTCGGGGTCGAGGGCGAGCACGAGCCGGACGGTGCGCCCGTCGCCTGCGACCCGCTCCAGCGACGAGACCGAGGCGCCCCGCTCGGGCAGCCGGCCGCGCAGGACGCGAGCGTCCTCGCAGCGCAGGCCGACCTCGAGCGCCTCCCGCGGGTACGTGCGGCAGAGCAGGGTCGCCCCGGCCGCCCGCTGGGCGGGCGGCAGGGCGGCCTCGCTGTGCGGGCCGAGGTCGTGCGCGCCGCGGACCGTGGCGACGCAGGCCCCGCAGGTCCCGGTGCCGCACAGGGACGGCAGGACGTACCCGGCGTCGGCCGCGGCCTCGAGCACCGCCCGGTCCGGGGCGCAGGTGACGTCGAGCCGGACGCCGTCCGCCGTCGTCAGCGTCACCGGGAAGCCCTGCGCCGCAGCTGTCCCCGGGGCGGCGTCGTCGAGCTGCGTCGTCACGCCGTCGCACCGCCCAGGCACTCGGCGAGGTCGGCCGCCGGGTCGCCGATCGGGGCGATGGCGAACGTCTCGACGAGCACGTCGAGGACGGCCGGGGTGAGGAACGCCGGCAGCGTCGGGCCGAGCTTGATGTCGCGGATCCCGAGCGCGAGGAGCGTCAGGAGCACGGCGGCGGCCTTCTGCTCGAACCAGGAGAGGACGAGCGACAGCGGGAGGTCGTTCACCTCGCAGCCGAAGGCGTCGGCGAGGGCCACGGCGACCTGGATCGCCGAGTACGAGTCGTTGCACTGGCCGACGTCGAGCAGGCGCGGCAGTCCGGCGACCGTGCCGAAGTCGTGGTCGTTGAACCGGAACTTGGCGCAGCCGAGGGTCATGACGACGGTGTCGGCCGGCGTCGACGTCGTGAAGTCGGTGTAGTAGTTGCGGCCCGGCGCCGCACCGTCGCAGCCGCCGACGAGGAAGAAGTGCTTGATGGCGCCGTCCTTGACGGCCTGGACGACGGTGTCGGCGGCGCCGAGCACCGCGTCCCGGCCGAAGCCGACGGTGAGCTCGGGGCCCTGCGCCGCGGCGTCCTGCGCGGTGAAGCCGGGGAGCGCCAGGGCCGCCTTGACCGCGAGCCGGAAGTCGGTCGGCTCGGCGTGCTGCCCCACGGGGGCGGCGGACCCGGCCGCCGGGCCGATGTGCCGGACGCCCGGCCAGCCGACCGGGCCGGTCGTGAAGATGCGGGACCGGTAGGACGCCTGGGGCTCGATGATGCAGTTGCTCGTCATGACGATGGCGCCGGGGAAGCGCGCGAAGTCGACCTGCTGGTCCTGCCAGGCACCGCCCCAGTTCCCGGCGAGGTGCGGGTACGCCTTGAGCACGGGGTAGGCGTGGGCGGGCAGCAGCTCGCCGTGGGTGTAGACGTTGACCCCGAGGTCCTTGGTCTGCTCGAGGATCGCGGCGAGGTCGCGCAGGTCGTGGCCGCTGACGAGGATCGCCTTGCCCTCGACCGGGACCGTGCGCACCTGCGTCGGCTCGGGCGTGCCGTAGGTGCCGGTGTTGCCGGCGTCGAGCAGCTCCATGACGCGCAGGTTGACCCGGCCCAGCTCGAGCGAGGCCTCGAGGAGCGCGGCGACGTCGGTCGGGGCGCTCGCGAGGAAGTCCATCGTCCGCTCGACGGCGGCGAAGACCTCGGGGTCGGTGGCCCCGAGCACGGCGGCGTGGTGGGCGTAGGCGCACACGCCCTTGAGGCCGTAGAGGACGAGGGCCCGCAGACCGACGACGTCCTCGCCGACGAGCGCGACGCCGGCGCGGATGCCGACCTCGGCGGCCTGGAGCAGCATGCCGTCCATCGTCGTCGCCGGGACGAACGCCGCTGCGCCGGTGAGGGTCTCGGGCTCCTCGCCCTGCGCGCGGGCGGCCGCCTCGTAGGCCGCGCGGACGCGGTCGCGCACCTTCGCGGCCTCGGTGACGAGCTGGAAGAACCGCGTCGCGGTGAAGTTGACGTTCGTCAGCGTCGTGAACATCCCGTACATGACGAAGTCGGCGGCGGCGTCGTCGCCGGCGCCGAGCGCGCGGGCCCGGACGCCGTACTGCGCCACGCCCTCCAGGGTGTGGATCAGCAGGTCCTGCAGGTCGGCGGTCGTCTCGTCCTTGCCGCACGTCCCCCGGCCGACCTGGCAGCCGAGCAGCGGGAGGGAGCGGTCGGTCTGTTCGCACTGGTAGCAGAACACGGCGGTGGGCCCTTCTCGTCGGGTGGAGGTGCGCTCGCGAACGGGTGCGGGGTGCGCTCGCGCGGCGTCGCGGTGACGAGCATCGCCGCGTCCCCCTGCCGTCGGGTGGACCAAGGTCCCGACGCGGGAGGCCTCCCCGTCGCCGCGGGGCTCCCGACCGGCCCGCGCGCGACCACCCGGGGCGGAAGGCCCCCCGGGCCACCGGGCGAAGGTCCCGGGGCTACCCGCGCAGGTGCTCGCCGAAGAACCGCAGGATCCTGCCCCACGCGTCCTCGGCGCTCGGGTGGTGGTAGCCGAGACCGGCGACGCGGAGCAGCGGTGCCACGGGCCCGACGTTGTTGCGGTTGAGGAAGGAGTGGCCGGCGTCGGGGTACTCGTGGACGTCGTGGACGACGCCGCGCTCCGCGAGCGCCGTCTCCAGCGTCGCCGCGGCGCCGCGCAGCCCGCGGTCCCTGGCGCCGTAGGACGCGACGACCGGGCACGCGCCGCGCAGGACGTCGAGGTCCTTGGGCAGGAGGCCGTAGTTCGGCGCGGCGGCGTGCCACCCGGAGGCCGCCGTCATGAGCGCGAAGCCGCCGCCCATGCAGAAGCCGATGACGCCGACCCGCCCCGTGCAGTCACCCCGCGCGGCGAGCCACGTCCGGGTGGCGGCGAGGTCGTCGTAGACCGGGCCCGTCCCGGACAGCATCGAGGCGAACGTCGAGCGCAGGCACCGCAGCGCTCCCCCGGCGGTGAACAGGTCCGGGGCGACGGCGACGTACCCGGCGGCCGCGAGCCGGTCCGCCTGCTGCCGGGTGTCGTCGGTGAGCCCGAACGCCTCGTGGACGACGACGACGCCGGGCCACGGACCGGTGCCGACGGCGGGGACGGCGAGGTAGGCGTCGAGGGCGGGCGCCGTCGCGGCGCCGGGCACGGTCGTCATGGGCATGGGCGCCAGTCTGCCCCGCCGGCGCGCAACGGTCACCCGGTCCGGGGCTCGCCTCCCGCGGGGTGCCCGAGCGCCCGGGCGAGGGCGGCCTCGCCCTCGGAGCGGAAGCGGACGCCGAGCGGGGTGTCCGGGTGGAAGCGGGGTGCGGCGTGGTACGTCCCCGGGAGGACGAGCAGGTCGCAGGGGACCCCGTCGGCGCGCAGCCGCTCGGCGTAGGCGACGTCCTCGTCGAGGAAGAGGTCGAGGTCGCCGACGCCGACCCAGGCCGGCGGCAGCCCGGCGAGGGACGGTCGGCGTGCCGGGACGGCGTACGGCGCCGGCTCCCCGGCGCCGGGGCGGCCACCGAGGTAGGCCCTCCAGCCGTACCGGTTCGACCGGCGCGACCAGACGGCGTGGCGGGCGCCGGCGGGCACGGGGCCGACGACGGTGCGGTCGTCGAGCATCGGGTACCAGAGGTCCTGGAAGCACACGGGCAGGCCCTCGTCGTGCGCGTGCTGGACCACGCCCGCCGCGAGACCGCCGCCCGCGCTCTCCCCGCCGACCGCCACGCGCGCCGGGTCCACGCCGAGCTCGCCGGCGCCTGCGAGGAGCCAGCGCAGGGCGGCGAGGCAGTCGTCGTGCGCCGCCGGGAACGGGTTCTCGGGGGCGAGCCGGTACTCGGGCCCGACGACGAGGACGCCGAGACGCTCGGCGAGCCCGGCGCAGACGGCGTCCTCGGCCGCGGCCGTGCCGAGGACGTAGCCGCCGCCGTGGATCCACAGCAGCGCCCCGCTGC
>JBQGCR010000400.1:0-6218 GCA_052038585.1 Kineosporiaceae bacterium | reverse complement strand
GCGGTGCGGCGCGGGAACGCGCCGTCGGACAGGCCGAGGAGGACGACGACGCGGTGCGGCACGGCCCGCATCGGCTCGAGGGAGCAGACGGTCAGGGCGCCGGTGCGGAAGCCCGCCCGGGTCGGCCGGCCGCGCAGCCGGCTCGCGAGCAGCGCCCGCACGTCCGGCAGCCGCAGGGCGCTGCCGCCGACGAGGGCGTGCTCGTGCTCGCCGGCCCGCACGTCGGCGAGCACCCGGCGCGCCTCGACGGGCTGCCAGGCGTCGGCGGGCCGGGCGTCGGCGAGCAGGTCGAGCGCCTCCTCGAGCGCGTCGAGCCAGTCCGCGAGCGGCCGGCTCCCGGTGAGCCGGCGCAGGACGTGGGTGAGCCGGTCGACGAGCTCGGCGAGCCGTCCCGCGAGGTCCACCTCGACGCTGTCGACGTCGTCGAGCGGGAGCGCCGGGCCCACGACCCGGTGCTCCTCGTCGGCCATGGCGACGCCGAGGAGCACGCGGTCCAGCGCCATGTCCCACGTGCCCTGCCGGATGTGGCCGAGCCCGAACCGGTCCCGGCGGGTGACGTCCTCGCCCCAGTGGACGCCGGCCTCGACCGACCACGTCCGCAACCGGTCGAGGTCGTCGTCGTCGAACCGGAACCGGCGCCGCACCGGCTCGCTCGCGGCGAGGTCGAGCACCTGCGAGGCGGTCACCCGGCCGTCGGCGAGGTCGAGCAGCGTCGACAGCAGCGACAGCTGCGGGTTCGTCTGGCGCAGCGAGCGGTCGGCGAGCCGGACCCGAAGCCGCTGCCCCGGGTGGACCGCCTCCTCGTCGGCGCCCTCGGCGACCGCGCCGAAGGACGCGGCGACGAGCGGGGCGAACGCCTCGACGTCCGGGCACATGACGACGACGTCGCGCGGCTCGAGCGTCGGGTCGGCGTCGAGCAGGCCGAGGACCACCTCGCGGAGCACCTCGACCTGCCGGGCGCGGCCGTGGCAGGCGTGGACGCGCACGCTCGCGTCCTGCGGGTCCAGGACGGCGGGCGCGGCGTCGGCGTCGTCGTCGCGCAGCCGCTGCTGGAGGGCGCGCAGCAGCGTCGGCGGCCCGTCGGGCAGGGGGGCGGGGTGGTGGTGACCGGTGGCCGGACCGGCGGCGGCGAGCCGGACCTGGAGCTCGACGGCGTCCCGCGCCATCGAGGCGAGCAGCGGGTGGCGGGCGACCCGGCCATGGGCCCGGCGCCGCGGCGACGCCACGGCCCCGGCGGCCGCGACCGCGTCCCACAGCGCGGGCGAGGGGTGGGGCAGCCACAGGTGCACCTCGCGGTGCCGGGCGAGCGCGCCGAGCACGGCGAGCTGGTCGGCCGGCAGCCGGGTGGGCCCGAAGACGGCGAGCCGGTCCGGCAGGTCGACGAGCCCGGGCCGCTCCGCGAGCGCGGCGACCGCGTCGTCGAGCCGTTCGGCCGGGCTCGCGACGGCCAGCCGCCCCCGCAGCCGGCGCCACAGCTCGGCCTGCCACGCGAGGTCCGCCGGGACCGGGCCGCCCGCGCCGTCGGTGTCCCGGCCCGCGGCCCAGTCCCGCACGAGGGCGGGCCGCTGGGCGCCGTAGGCGGTGAAGAGGCCGGCGAGGTGCCCGGCCACGGCGAGACGGCGGCCGCGGCGGACGTCGTCGGAGTCGTCCGCGACGCCGAGGTGACGGCCGAGCGCGCCGCACCACGCCTCCCCCGCGCACTCGTCGACGACGTCGAGGACCGCCCAGAGCAGGGCGGCCTGGCGCCAGGGGTCGGTCTGCGGGTCCGTGCCGCTCGCACGGGCGAGGGCCTGCTCGACGAGGCGGGCCGGCGAGGCGAAGTCGACGTTCGCGCACACCCCCGCCTCCCCCGCCTCCGCGCCGAGCACGTGGGAGAGCCGCTGGGCCAGCCAGCGCTCGACCCCGCGGGTCGGGACGGCGACGACGTCCCGGGCGAGGACGTCGTCCAGCGGCTCCGCGAGCACCTGCGCGAGGGCGGGCACGAGCGCGTCGGCACGCTCGCTGCGGTGCACGTGGAGCACCCCTGACCTCCCGTCGTCCCGGCCCGTGCGGGCCGTCGGGACGACCTTAGACGGCGCGTCCGACACCCCCGGTCGGTGCCCGGCGGGCCGGGGCCCGGGTCCGGGGCGCGGGTCAGGGCGGAGCGGTCAGGGGCGCGGGTCCGTCCGGCTCCACGACCGGCCGGTGCGGCGCGCCCGGGGGACGACGGCGGCGTGGCACCGCGGGCACACCTCGACGACGAAGTCGGCGCGCCCGCCCGTCGCGGGCAGCGCGTCGGTGAACGCCACGTGCGGGAACCGCGCCAGCCGGGAGCGGGACAGCGCCAGCCCGCACAGCGTCTGGTTCGTCCCCGGCGCCCACGCGTGCACCTCGCCGGCGGGCAGCCGGACGCCGTCGTCCGGGTCGACCGCGGTGCCCGAGGCCGCGACGCGTGCAGCGCTGCTCATGCGGGCCGGGTACCCGCTCGCGGCGGCCGGACACCCCGGGGTGTCGGCGCGGCCGGCATCGGGAACGGCACCGGGATGACGACCGTCTCCACCGCCTCCCACACCGCGGCGGCCGCCGCAGACCGCTGGTACCGCCAGGCCGTGGTCTACTCGCTGTCCGTCGACGCCTTCGCCGACGGCGACGGCGACGGGCACGGCGACTTCCGCGGCCTGCGCTCGCGCCTGACCCACCTCGCCCGCCTCGGGGTGACGTGCCTGTGGCTCAACCCCGTCCACCCGACCCCGGACCGCGACCACGGCTACGACGTCACCGACTACTACGCCGTCGACCCGCGGCTCGGCACGCTCGGCGACTTCGTCGAGTTCGTCCACGAGGCCGCGGCCAACGGCATCCGGGTCGTCCTCGACCTCGTCGTCAACCACACCTCGGACGAGCACCCGTGGTTCGTCTCCGCCCGCTCGGACCCGGCCTCGCCCTACCGCGACTTCTACGTCTGGTCCGCGACCGAGCCGCCGGACCGCCACCAGGGCATCGTCTTCCCCGGCGAGCAGGAGGAGACGTGGTCGTGGGACGAGGAGGCGGGGTTGTGGTACTACCACCGCTTCTACGGCTTCCAGCCCGACCTCAACTGGCGCAACCCCGCGGTGCGCGAGGAGATCCGCAAGATCATGGGGTTCTGGCTCCAGCTCGGCGTCGCCGGGTTCCGGGTGGACGCCGCCCCGTTCGTCCTCGAGCAGACGGCGCCCGGGGACGACGCGGGCCCGCTCGACTTCGGGATCCTCGACGAGTGGCGCCAGCACCTGCAGTGGCGCCGCGGCGACGCCGTCCTGCTCGCCGAGGCGAACGTCAGCCCGGACGACGTCGGCCAGTACTTCGGGTCCTCCCCCGACGTCGCCGACCGGCTGCACATGCTCTTCGACTTCGTCGTCAACCCGCGGCTGTGGCTGGCGCTCGCCCGGGAGGACGCCGAGCCGCTCGTCGACTCCCTCGGCCGCTCGCCCCGGCTGCCCGCCGGCTCGCAGTGGGCGACGTTCCTGCGCAACCACGACGAGCTCGACCTGTCCCGGCTGTCGGCCGACCAGCGGTCCGACGTCATGAAGGCGTTCGCCCCGAGCAGGCGGATGCGGGTGTACGACCGCGGGATCCGCCGCCGGTCCGCCCCGATGTTCGACGGCGACCGCCGCCGCACCGAGCTCGCCTACTCGCTGCAGTTCTCCATGGTCGGCACCCCGGTCCTGCGCTACGGCGAGGAGATCGGGATGGGCGACGACCTCTCCCTCGACGGCCGGGACGCCGTCCGCACGCCGATGCAGTGGGACGGCGGCCGCAACGGCGGCTTCTCCACCGCGGCGAAGGCCGACCTCGTCCGGCCCGTCGTGACCCGCGGCCCGTTCGCCGCCCGGCACGTCAACGTCATGGCGCAGCGCGGGGACCGCGGCTCGCTCCTCACGTGGTTCCAGCGGCTCATCGGCGTGCGGCGAGAGTGCCCCGAGATCGGCTGCGGCACCGCGAGCGTCGTCGAGCCGCCCGACCCGGACCGGCCGTTCCCGCGCGGCGTGCTCGTCCACCGCGTCGACGGGCCGAGCGGCTCGCTGCTCTTCCTGCACAACCTCACCGGCGCCGCGCTCGACGTGGACCTGCGCGGGCTGCCGGGCACCGACTCGGTCGAGGAGCTCTTCTCGTGCGGCCGCGGGACGCCGATCGAGCCGTGCGCGCCGCACGGCGTCTCGTGCGTCCACGGGGCGCCGGTCGAGCTGCCGGCCTACGGCTACCGGTGGATCCGCACCGCGCGCAGCGCCTGAGCACTCCACCCGCAAGATCCACGGGCCGACACCGTGTCCGTGGAGACGACGACGCAGGCCTCGACCGGGTGGCCGGTCCGCCTGGCGACCCGCCTGTGGCAGGTCGCCGGGCCGGGCGTGACGCACCCGTGGGACGCCGCCGCCTACCTCGTGACCGGGCACCGGACGGCGCTCGTGGACTGCGGCACGGGCCTGGCCGGACCGCTGCTCGACGCCGCGGTCGGCCGGGCCTGCGCCGTCGACGACGCCCCCGCGCCGACGACGCTCGTCCTCACCCACGGCCACTACGACCATGCCGGGGACGCCCACCGGCTGCGCCGCAGGGGACTGCGCGTCCTCGCGGGCGCCGGCGACGTCGACGCGCTCGCCACCGGCGACCCGGTGCGCACCTGCGCGGGACCGCTGTACGGCAGGGCGTTCCGGCCGGTCGCGGCCGAGCCGCTCGACGCCGACCGGACGCTCGACCTCGGCGGCGTGCGGCTCGACCTCCTCCTCACCCCCGGGCACACGCCCGGCTCGGTGTGCGCGGTCGCGCGGACGCCGGACGGCGCGGCGCTGCTCGCCGGGGACACGCTCTGGGGCCACTTCTCGACCGAGGTCGGCTCCGACGCCACCGCCTGGAAGGCCTCCCTCGAGCGGCTCGCCGGCCTCGACGTCGACACCCTGACGTTCGGCCACGGCGTCGACCGGCTCCTCGGCGACCCCCCGGGCCGGCTCGCCGAGGCGCTCGCCCGGTTCGGGACGTACTACGACCCGTGGTTCCGCCCGCCCCGGCTCACGTTCGTCTACTGACGTGCCGCTCCACGCGATCTCCTGGCCGGACGTCGACGCCGGCCCCACCGACCTCGTCACCCTCACCCTGCCGCTACCGGTCCCGGCCGGGACCCCGGTGCTGCGCAACGGCTGGCAGTCCTGGTCGGCCCCCACCGAGGGCCGGCTCGGCGACGGCGGCGGCCGGTGGCTGCACGCCGACGGCCTCGGCCCGCGGCACCCGTGGTGGACCCCGCCGCGGCCCGGGGAGCCGTCGTACGACGTCCTCGTCTGCGCCGCGACGGCCGACCGGCCGGGCTTCGTCGCCGGCGTCGCCGGGGGCGGGGCGCTCCTGCTCGC
Organism: Kineosporiaceae bacterium; assembly: GCA_052038585.1. GTDB lineage: Bacteria > Actinomycetota > Actinomycetes > Actinomycetales > Kineosporiaceae > JBQGCR01. Next base: position 858 of record JBQGCR010000400.1, on the reverse strand, counting down.
CCGCCCGGGCTCCGGCGGCCGGGCCGGCGAGCTCGTCGTCGTCCGCGAGGGCCCGGGCCCGCACCCGGACGTCCTCGCCGGCGAGGGCGACCCCGACGCCCTGCTCGGCGAGCTCCTCGACCGCGTCCCGGGCCGGACGAAGCAGCCGGCGCTGCGTGGCTGGTCGTCCTGGTCCGGTCACCTCACCGACGTCACGCACGACGACGTCGCGGCGGTCTGCGCTGCGGCGCAGCGCTTCCCGGGCCTCCAGGTCGTCTCCGTCGACGACGGCTGGCAGGCCGTCGTCGGCGACAGGGACCGCCCCGCGCCGGGCTTCCCCGGCGGCGTCGCGCGCACCCTGGGCACGATCCGGTCGGCCGGCCTCGTCCCCGGGCTGTGGCTCGCGCCCTTCGTCGCCGTCGAGGGGTCACGGGCGGTCGCGGAGCACCCCGAACGGCTCCTGCGCGACGCCTCCGGCGCCCCGGTCGTCGCGATGCGGACGCCGCTGTGGCCGGGGCCCGCGTACGCGCTCGACGTCACCCGGCCCGACGTGCTCGCCCACGTGCAGGACGTCGTCGCCGGCCTCGTCGCGGCCGGCGCCGGCTACCTCAAGCTCGACTTCGTCTACGCCGCAGCGCTCCCCGGCGCGAGCGCCCACCCGGCCCCGCACGACGTGCGGATGCGGTCGGCGCTCGCCGCCGTCCGCGAGGCCGCGGGCGAGGACACAGTGCTCGTCGGCTGCGGCAGCCCGCTGTGGCCGGCCGCCGGGCTCGTCGACGCCATGCGGGTGGGACCGGACGTCGGCGACACGCTCGGCCCCGCGGCGGGGCACGCCGACCCCGACGTCGCGGCCTGCCTCGCCGTCGCCGCGCGGTCGTC
>JBQGCR010000399.1:0-1808 GCA_052038585.1 Kineosporiaceae bacterium | reverse complement strand
GCAGGTCGGCGTAGGCGGCCGCGGCGTGCCGGACGAGCGCGTCGGTCACCGGGCCGGCGGCGACGTGCCGGCGGGCGGGGTCGAGCGGGAACGACGCGAGGAGCAGCGCCGGCCACGGCAGCGGCTCGTCGGTCGGGGTCGGGGCGTGGACGACTCCGGGCAGCGGCGTGGCGGGGTCGCGGGGCACCGCCCACGTGATCGTCCACGCCGTGCGGGAGCGCTCCTCGGCGGGCCGGTCGGCGAGCAGCCGGGCGTCGTGGCGGCCGTGCCGGGTCAGGGTCGACCAGCGGTCGGGGGCGCCGGAGAGCACCTGGGGCGCGGCGTCCGGGGTCTCGAGGACGACCTCGGAGAGCGCCGGCAGCGCGAGCAGGAGCGCGTCGCCGGCCTCGGCGAGCCGGTGCTCGACGACCTCGAGCGCCGCGGCGTCCCGCAGCGGGAGGACGACGGCCGTGTCGTAGCCGACCGGGGGCTCGCCCTGCGCCGGGAAGGGCAGCCGCAGGACCGGGACGTGCCCGCCGCGGCGGGCCAGCTCGGTGGCCAGGTCCGCCGAGCCGGTCGCGGTGACCAGCGCCCGGGTGTCGCCGGCGGAGAACCGCACCCCGCCCGTGCGGGAGAGGACCGCCGGCTCGTCGGTGACGGCGAGGACGGCGGAGAAGCCGACCCCGAAGCGCCCGACCGCCGGCCCCTCGCGCTTGGCGGAGGCGCGCAGGGTCGCCAGCGACTGGACGCCGTCGGCGTCGAGGGGGGCGCCGGTGTTCGCGGCGACGAGCACCCACCCGGGGCCGCCGGCGTCGGTCCCGACCCGGCGCAGCGCGAGCAGGAGCCGGCCGGGGACGCCGGCGCGCACGGCGGCGTCGGCCGCGTTCTGGGCGAGCTCGACGACGAGCCGGTCGCGGTAGCCGCCGAGGGCGAGGTCCTCCTCGGCGTTGGCGTCCTCGCGGAAGCGCACCGGGGAGGCGGCCCACGCCGCGAGCACCCGCTCGCGCACCGCGCCGGTGCCGAACGGGTCGTCGGTCAAAGCGGGGCGCGCCGGACGACGACGGCCTCGGCCCCCGTCTCGTCGAGGACCGGACGCGGCAGCGGCTCGGGGTCGGGCCGCTCGACGTCGGTCTCGCTGTGCGCGCCGCAGCCGTGGTCGAGGGAGACGACGCGGCCGTCGGACGGCGACCACTCGTTGGCGCACACGCCGAACACCTGGCGCAGGGCACCGGCCATCGGCAGGAAGTAGCCGCACGAGGCGCACGCGGCGCTCGCGGCGACGGCGACGTCGGCCGTCGGGCCGTGCTCGCCCTCGTACCAGCGGCGGGCGGCGTCGGCGCGGCCCTCGAGGGACAGCACGCGGCGGCGGCCGAGGCCGAGCTCCCACAGGGCGAGCGCGTCGGCGTCGTCGTCCCCCGTCGCCTCGTACCCCTGCTCGAGGAACGGGTCGTCGGCGCGGAACGGCAGGGTGTCCGTCGGGCCGAGGTCGCCGGGGGCGATCCGGTCCGACCACGGCAGCCACTGCGGCGCGAGGATCGCCTCGGTGTCCGGCAGGAGGACGACCTCGCAGACCGTCGCCACGCGGGCCCGGGAGGCCCGGGCCACGGTGACGGCCCAGCGCCAGCCGCGGTACCCGCGCTGGAGGGTGGCGAAGGAGTGGGTGACGAGGCGCTCGCCCTCGGCCTGCACGCCGAGGTGCTCGCCGACCAGGCCGGGGCCGGCCACCTCCTCCGCGGCGACCCGGGCGAGGTCGACGGCCGCGGCGCACACGGCGTCGAGCGCCGGCGGGCGGGCCTGGCGGGTGCGCCGGGCCGGCGCCTCGGCGGCGG
>JBQGCR010000398.1:0-9097 GCA_052038585.1 Kineosporiaceae bacterium | reverse complement strand
AAGAAGGCCTCCGACCAGCAGTACCGGTCGGAGGCCGTCTTGCTGCCTACATCGAAAGCAGAGTGATTCGAGGAGGAGCGCGAGGGACGAGCGCGACGGAGTCCCCTCAGCTCCACAGCGCCGAAGGCGCTCCTGCTCCCTCTCGAAGAAGAGCGCTACGAGAGCACAGGCCGGGTCCACTCCACCGGCCACCGCTCCAGGTCCAGCGCCGCCGTGACGAGCCCGTGCGGCCCGACGAGCAGCGTGTACATCGGCTCGTGCGGGTAGTCGTTCGCCCGGACCCGCAGCCGCCGGCCGGCGACGACGGCCTCGTAGAGGATGACGTCGTCCCCGTCGAGCCGGCCGCCGACCGAGCGCCACCAGATGTGCCGCCCGACGAGGTCGTGGGCGAGGGCCACCTCGGCGGGGTCGCCCTCGGCCCCGGCGGGGCGCGTGCCGCCGTCGGCCGCGGGGGCGGGCGGGGCGGGGGAGCCGGCCTCGAGGGCAGGGACGTCGAGGGCCGGGGTGTCGAGGGTGAGGACGACCTGGGTCGGGAAGCGGCGCCCGCCGGGTCGGACGACGGCGGTGACCGGCACGAGGTGCCCGTCGACGGCGACCTCCCAGACCTGGCCGAGCATGCCCCGCTCGGCGAGCGGCGGGGTGGCCGCGCGGGGCGCGGTGCGGGAGCCGGAGAGCCGGCCGAGGGCCAGCCCGACGAGCTCGAGGGCCTGCGTCGTCGTCAGGGCGGCGGGGGCGGTCGCCGCGAGGACGGACCGGACGAGGGCCCGGCCGCCGGCGAGCGCGGCGTGGCTCGCGCCGACGGAGGACCCGTGGACGCCGAAGGACCCGGCGAGGTCGTCCTCGGACAGCGTCGGCACCGCGCGCAGGCCGGCCGCCGTGGCGAGCCGCTCCAGCCAGAGCGCCGGCTGCACCGGCCCGGGCTCGTCGACGGGCAGCGCGTCGAGCGGGGTGGCCCGGGGCAGCTGGAGGCTCAGCTGGTAGCTGCCGCCGGTCGGCGCGGGGACGTGCACGACCTGGAGCGAGAAGTGCCGGGCCCGCACGGCGAGCAGGTCGCGCAGGGCGAAGTAGCCGACGGAGACGGGCGTGCCGACGGTCGCCGACGACGTCGTCGTCCACGGCCGCAGCGCGTCGGCGACGGCGTCGAGCGCCTCGTCGGCCCGCAGCGGCGTGGCGAGCAGGCGGACGTGCGAGGTGAGGCGGGCCTGCGGGGAGACCTCCTGCGGCAGGCCCCGGCCGCCGACGGCGACCTCGGCGAGCCCGCTGACGAGGGCGAAGAGCCGGTCGACGTCCCGCTCGGGGTCGGCGCGCCGCCCGGCGAGCCGGCGGACCGCCGCGCCGACCTGCACCCACGTCGTCAGGGCGCCGCGGACCCCCGCCGCGACGACGCGCTCCCGGGTCGCGGCGGCGCGGGGGTCGTCGAGCGGCGCGAGCACGCTGGCCCGGGCGAGCAGCGAGCGGCCGGGCGCGGACGGCTGGCCCGGCGTCACGGTGACGCCGGCCGCGGTGCCGGGCGGGGTCAGATCCACGACGGCAGCCACATCCGGTCGCTCCAGTCCACCCGCGGGATGATCTCGGCGACGTAGATCGGCCAGAACCACGCGGCGAGCGCGACGGCGAGCAGGACGACGACGCCCGCGACGGCGGCGCCGACCATGCGGCGCTCGGCCGTCGCCGTCGGCGGCCCGAGGACGAGGCCGAGGACGTAGGCCAGCGCGAGCGCCATCCACGGGACGAACGCGACCGCGTAGAACGTGTAGATCGTGCGCTCCTGGAACAGGAACCAGGGCAGCCACCCGGCGGCGACGCCGGCGAGGATCGCGCCGGCCCGCCAGTCGCGGCGCAGCGCCCAGAGGGCGAGCAGGACGACCAGGGACAGCGTCGCGCCCCACCACAGCACCGGGTTGCCGAGCGCGAGGACCGCCTGCGAGCAGTCGGCGACGCCGCAGCCGGTGACGCCCTCCTTCGAGCCCTGGTACCAGAACGCGGTCGGCCGGCCCAGGACGGTCCACGACCACGGGTTCGACATGTAGGGGTGGGTCGTCTCGAGGCCGACGTGGAAGCGCCACATCTCGCCGTGGTAGTGCCACAGGCTGCGCAGGGCGTCGGGCACGAAGGTCGCCGTCGTCGTCGGGTTCTGCGCCGCCCACTGCCGGTCGTACCCGTCGCTGGAGAGGAACCAGCCGGTCCAGCCGGCCAGGTACGTCACGACGAGCGCGGGCAGCATCTGCAGCGCGGCGACGGGACCGTCGCGCAGCAGGCCGACGGCGGCCCACTGGCGGGTGCCGACGGCACGCCGGGCGCCGACGTCCCACAGGACGGTCATGAGCCCGAACACCGCGACGAACCACAGGCCGGACCACTTGACGCCGACCATGAGGCCGAGGCACACGCCCGCCGCGACGCGCCACCACCGGATGCCCAGGCCCGGGCCGAAGTCGCGGACGTCGGCGCCGTCGGCGACGAGCCGGGCCAGGCGGGCACGGGCCCGGTCCCGGTCGACGACGAGGCAGCCGAAGGCGGCCAGGCCCCAGAACATGACGAAGACGTCGAGCAGCCCGGTGCGGCTGTGCACGAGGTGCTGGCCGTCCACGGCGAGCAGCAGGGCGGCGGTGCAGCCGAGCAGCGTCGAGCCGAGGAGGCGGCGGCCGATCCGGGCGACCATGAGCAGGGACAGGGTGCCGCAGACGGCGGCCGCGAAGCGCCAGCCCCACGGGTTCGTCACGCCGAGGAGCTGCTCGCCGGCCGCGATCATCCACTTGCCGACGGGCGGGTGGACGACGAAGTCGGCGACCGTGTCGAAGACGTCCGGCGTCCCGGCGGCGAAGCGCTCGTCCGGCGCGGGGGTCCGCGTCGAGTCGTTGCGCAGCTCGAAGCCGGCCTTCAGCAGCGAGGCGGCACCCTTGACGTAGTAGGTCTCGTCGAAGACGAGCTGGTCGGGCCGGTCGAGCCGCCAGAAGCGCAGCACCCCGCCGAAGACCATGACGAGCAGCGGCCCGAGCCACCCCCACAGCCGGTCGTGGGCCTGGAGCCCGACGAGTCGCAGCTCCAGGTCGCGCCGCCGGGCGTCCCGCGCGTCGCGCCCGTCGTCCGCCACCGGCCGGGGGGCCTGCGCGGCGGGCGCGCTCGCGGTGGCGGTCATGGGTCCTCATCGTAGGTCCCGCCGTGGCGCCGCCGTGCCGGACCGGCATGCTGGGCCCGTGGACCCCGCCGCGCCTGCCGCACCCGCCCCGTCCGGACGCGTCGTGCTCGCCGCCACCCCGATCGGGGACGCCGACGACGCCCCGCCGCGGCTCCTGCGGCTGCTCGCGGAGGCCGACGTCGTCGCCGCGGAGGACACCCGGCGGCTGCACCGGCTCGCCGGGACGCTCGGGGTGACCGTCCGCGGGCGGGTCGTCCGGTTCGACGAGCACACCGAGACCGCCCGGTCGGCCGAGCTCGTCGAGCGGGCGCGCGAGGGCGCGCTCGTCGTCGTCGTCACCGACGCCGGGATGCCGAGCGTGTCCGACCCGGGGCTGCGCGTCGTCCGGGCCGCCGTCGACGCGGGCGTCGCCGTCGGCGTCGTCCCCGGCCCGTCGGCCGTGCTCGCGGCGCTCGCGCTGTCGGGCCTGGCCAGCGACCGGTTCTGCTTCGAGGGCTTCCCGCCGCGCAGGCCCGGCGAGCGGGCCCGGGCGCTCGCGGCGCTCGCCGGCGAGCGGCGGACGATGGTCTTCTTCGAGTCGCCGCGCCGGACGGGCGAGACGCTCGCCGCCATGGCCGCGGCCTTCGGCCCGCGACGCCCGGCCGCCGTGTGCCGCGAGCTGACGAAGACGTACGAGGAGGTCGTCCGGCTGCCGCTCGGCGAGCTGGCGGACTGGGCGGCGGGCCGCGACGTCCTCGGCGAGGTCACCCTCGTCGTCGCCGGCCTCGACCCCGACGACGCCCCGCCGGCGGACCTCGACGTCCTCGTGACCCAGGTGCGCACCCGGGTCGCGGCGGGGGAGCGGCTCAAGGAGGCGGTCGCCGCCGTCGCGGCCCCCGTCGGCTTCAGCAAGCGGCAGCTGTACGACGCGGTGACGCACCGTCACTGAGCCCGTCGGACGGTACGCCGGATCGGTACGGGCTGTGCCGATCGGGTCACCGACGGCGGGTCCTGACGCATGCCGTGATCGCGGCTCGGATACTGAGCGTCAGGCACCGCCCGGGCCAGGGTGCGGTGCGCGACGATCGGACGGGCACGTGACGCACGCGGGGACGCCACGGCTGCGGCAGGCGCTCGACCTGCTCGAGCCACGGGCCTTCGCGCGCCTGCGAGCCCGTGCCACCGCCGTCGTCACCGGCGCCTCGCTCCTCGTCTCGCTCATCGGGCTCGTCGCGGACGGGAGCCGGCCGGGCGACACCCCGCTCGGGGCCTGGACGGGGCTGTGGTGCTTCGGGGTGGTCGTCGCGGCCGTGCTGTGGTGGCTCGGCGAACGGGCGGGCGAGGCCGCCTTCTTCGCCGTCGTCGGCCTCCACCTCGTCGCGACGGTGTGGACGGCCGTCCTCGTCCAGGCGCCGCAGCGCGGCATCCCCATGGAGCTCATGCTCCTCGCCCCGGTCGCGCTCGCGGCGGTCTTCTGCCGGGACGGGCGCTTCCTCGCCCCGATCGTCGTCCTCGCCTGCCTCGCCGCCGTCGTCATCGCCCTCGAGGGCGGGCGGCCCGTCGCGCTCGTGCGCTCGGCGATGGGCGTCGGCACGGTGCTCGCCGTCGGCGCCGTCGTCCGCGTGCTGCGGACGACGGCGCTCGAGGCGCTCGACGACGCCCGCGCGCTCGCCCGCACCGACCCCCTGACCGGCCTGGCCAACCGGCTCGGCCTCTACGAGCAGAGCGTGCGGCTCTGGGAGCGGCAGCGGCGGGTCGGCGGCACCGTCGTCGTCGTCCTCGTCGACATCGACCGGTTCAAGGACGTCAACGACACGTGGGGCCACGCCGCGGGGGACGCCCTGCTGCGGCACGTCGCCGGCCGCCTCGCCCCCTACGCGGGCCGCGCGGGGGCCGTCGGCCGCTGGGGCGGCGAGGAGTTCCTCCTCGTCGTGCCGGGCCCGCCCGGCTCGGGGGAGCGCCTCGGCGAGCAGACGCGGCTCGCGCTCCGGCAGACGTGGACCCGGCCGGTCACGGTGAGCGTCGGCGTGCACGAGGTGACGCCGGGGCCGGTCGACGACGTCGAGGAGGCGCTGTGGCGGGCCGTCGAGCGCGCCGACGAGGCGCTCTACGAGGCCAAGCGCGCGGGCCGGGACCGGGTCGCCGTCCGCTGACGGGCCGCCGGACCCGCCCCCCGCGGGCCCGCACCTAGGATGACCGGCATGACCTCCGTGCTCTCCGCCGTCGCCTGGCCGTACGCCAACGGCCCGCGGCACATCGGCCACGTCGCCGGCTTCGGCGTCCCCTCCGACGTCTTCAGCCGGTACATGCGGATGGCGGGGCACGACGTCCTCATGGTCTCCGGCACCGACGAGCACGGGACGCCGATCCTCGTCCAGGCCGAGCAGGAGGGGGTCACCGCGCGGGCGCTCGCGGACCGCTACAACCGGGTCATCGTCGAGGACCTCCACGGTCTCGGGCTGTCGTACGACCTGTTCACCCGGACGACGACGCGCAACCACTACGCCGTGGCCCAGGAGCTGTTCCGCGTCGTCCACCGCAACGGCTACATGATCGAGAAGACGACGACGGGCGCGATCTCGCCGTCGACGGGCCGCACGCTGCCCGACCGCTACATCGAGGGCACGTGCCCGATCTGCGGCTACGACGGCGCCCGCGGCGACCAGTGCGACAACTGCGGCAACCAGCTCGACCCCGCCGAGCTGCGCAACCCGCGGTCCCGGATCAACGGCGAGACACCGAAGTTCGTCCAGACCGAGCACTTCTTCCTCGACCTGCCGGCGCTCGCCGAGTCGCTCGGGTCGTGGCTGCAGACGCGCACCGACTGGCGGCCGAACGTCCTGAAGTTCTCGCTCAACCTCCTCGACGACGTGCGCCCGCGCGCGATGACCCGCGACATCGACTGGGGGATCCCGGTCCCGCTCGCCGGCTGGGAGGACAACCCGGCCAAGCGGCTCTACGTGTGGTTCGACGCCGTCATCGGCTACCTCTCGGCGTCCGTCGAGTGGGCCCGCCGCACGGGCGACGACGACGCGTGGCGCCGGTGGTGGAACGACCCCGAGGCGCTCTCGTACTACTTCATGGGCAAGGACAACATCACCTTCCACAGCCAGATCTGGCCGGCGGAGCTGCTCGCCTACGACGGCAAGGGGTCCCGCGGCGGCGAGCCGGGCGTGCTCGGCGAGCTCAACCTGCCCACCGAGGTGGTCTCGAGCGAGTTCCTCACGATGGAGGGCAAGCAGTTCTCGTCCTCGCGGGGCGTCGTCATCTACGTCCGCGACATGCTCGCCCGCTACCAGCCCGACGCGCTGCGCTACTTCATCGCGGTCGCCGGCCCGGAGAACCAGGACACCGACTTCACGTGGTCGGAGTTCGTCCGGCGCACCAACGACGAGCTCGTCGCCGGCTGGGGCAACCTCGTCAACCGCACCGCCTCGATGATCGCCAAGAACGTCGGCTCGATCCCCGAGGCCGGCACGCTGACCGACGACGACCGGGCCCTCCTCGCGACGACGGCGGCCGGCTTCGACTCGGTCGGCGCCCTGCTGCGCACGCACCGGCAGAAGCAGGCCGTCGGCGAGGCGATGCGGGTGGTCGGCGAGGCGAACAAGTACCTGTCCGACCAGGCGCCGTGGAAGCTGAAGAACGCCGACCCCGAGCGGATGCGGACCGTGCTCCACGTGGCGGCGCAGGCGATCTCGGACTGCCGGACGCAGCTGTCGCCGTTCCTGCCGCACTCCGCGCAGGCCGTCCACGAGACGTTCGGCGGCACCGGGACCGTCTCGCCGATGCCGGAGATCCGCGAGGTCGACGACCTGGACGGCGGCCCCGGCTACCCGGTCCTCATGGGCGACTACCGGCGCGGGGAGACGCTCGCCGCGTGGGGGTCCGTGCCCGTCGTGCCCGGGACCCCCGTCGCGCCGCCGACCCCGGTCTTCACCAAGCTCGACGACTCCGTGGTCGGCGAGGAGATCGCCCGCCTGGAGGAGAAGGCCCGCGGCTGAGGCGAATCGGCGCCGCGCGCCCGGGTAGGGGGCGGGTCCGGGGCCGGTGAGGGAGCCGGCCCGCGAGTGCCGGGAGGCCCGCATGCCCGAGGACGCCGACCTGACCGCACGGGTCGAGGCCGAGATCGCCCAGGACCGCGAGAACCTCGCGGCCGAGGCGGTGCAGGACGGGCTCGACGCCGACGCGGACGCCGACCTCGCGACGGTCTGGCAGGACTTCCACACCGCGGTGACGATGACCTCGCGCGAGCTGCGCGACCACCTCACCGCCTCCGCCGCCCCGCAGGACGCGCTCGGCTACCGGGTCCTCGACGTGCTCACCAAGCGCCGGACGGACGTGTCGGAGCACGACGCCGTCGTCATGCGCACCGTCGTCGACCTCGTCGCCGCGGAGAACCCGGACCCCGACGCCGGGGACCTGTCCGACGACGCCTGGCGCCTGCGCCTGCTCGACGTCGGCCACGACCCCGCCCGCGCCCGCGCCACGTGATCACGGACGCTGCGTGCGCCCGAGGAACTCCAGGAGGAGCCTGGCGAAGGCGGCCGGCCGGTCGAGGTTGACCAGGTGCACGGCGCCGTCGACGACGTGGTGCCGCGTTCCCGGGCCGTGCGAGAGGAGCAGGTCGACGACGGCGGCGTTGTCCTCGTTCTCCAGCGAGCCGACGACGGTCTCGAGCGGGCAGCGGACCTCGCCGAGCCGGTCACGCGCCCCGACCCCGTGGTAGGTGCCGGACTGGGCGGCGTGACGGACGACGGTCTGCGTGATCATGTCCCGGCACAGCGCCCGCACCCCGGCGTCGGTCTGCTCGGGGCTGCGGTGCGGGCCGTCGACCCACCAGCGCAGCGACGCCTCGACGTAGGCCGAGGCGTCCCAGGCGGCGACGGCCGCCTGCTGCTCGGCCTGCCGGGCCAGCGCCCACTCGCTCGTGAAGGTCATCGGCAGCAACCCGGGGCCGACGAGAAGTGCCGCCTCGACCCGGTCGGGCGCGGCGATCGCGGTGTCGACCGCCGTCGAGGCGCCGAGCGAGCAGCCGACGAGCGTGGCCCGGGCGATCCCGAGGTGGTCGAGCAGCGCGAGCAGGTCCTCGTGCCACTCCCAGTCGCCGGCCGGCGTCGAGGAGTCGCCGTGCCCGCGGGCGTCGTAGCGGACGACGAGGTGGTCGCTCGCGAGGAGCCGGAACTCGTTCTCCCACATGCGCTTGTCGACGCCGCCGGCGTGCAGGAGGACGACCGGTCGCCCGCTGCCCGCGACGTCGTAGGCGAGGTGCCCGGCGGGCACCGGGGCGCGGTCGGAGTGGGGCGTCGTGACGCTCAAGGTCGGGCTCCTTCGACGTAGCGGGCGAACTCGGCGTGCAGGTGGTCGACGACGCGCAGGCAGGCCTCGACGTCGTCGGGGTCGAGGCCGGCGGCGACGCGACGCAGCGTGGCCGCCTCGTCGGCGAGGATGTCGCTGATCTCGTCCTCGCCCCGCGGCGTCAGCGTGACGAGCGGGGAGCGGCGGTGCGCCGGGTTCGGCTCGTCGGCGACGAGCCCGCGTGCGGCGCAGGCGTCGACGAGGCGCTGCACGAACTGGCGACTGAGGTCGAGCGTCCGGGCGACGGCCGGCACGGTCCGCGGGCCGTCGTCGTGGAGCACCTCGAGGACCGCGCGCATCGGCATGGTGACGTCGCGGCCCGCGAGCGCCACGGTGACGGCCTGGGCGAGCACGGCGTGCAGCGGCCTGACGTGCCGGATCACGTCGTAGACCCGCGCCTCCACCGGTGCCTCTCTGTCACCCATGGTGTCAAGTTGACACCTCTGGTGTCATCCTGTCAACGAAAGGCCGGGCGCGTGCATGATCACGGCTCAACCGTGCATGATCACGGGGAGAGAATGGTGCGGAGGACCGCGGCCACCTGGTGGAGGTAGCGGGCGACGACCTCGCGCTCGGCGGGGGAGAGGGCGGCGGCGGGGACGTCGAGGGCCTCGACGAGGG
>JBQGCR010000397.1:0-2932 GCA_052038585.1 Kineosporiaceae bacterium | reverse complement strand
GCCGTCGTCGCCCTCGCGGCGATCGGCGGCTCGACGAACGCCGTCGTCCACCTCCTCGCGATCGCCGGCCGGCTCGGCGTCGACCTCACCCTCGACGACGTCGACCGGATCGGCTCGCACGTGCCGGTGCTCGTCGACCTGCAACCCGCCGGCCGGTTCCTCATGGAGGACCTGCACCGGGCCGGCGGCTTCCTCGCCGTCCTCCGCGAGGTCCGCGACCTGCTCGACGAGACCGCGCTGACCGTCACCGGTCGCCCGCTCGTCGAGCACCTCGACGACGCGCAGGTCTGGGACCCCGAGGTCATCCGGCCGCGCGCCGCCCCGCTCGTCGCCGAGGGCGGGATCGCCGTGCTGCGCGGCAACCTCGCCCCGGACGGCGCGCTCGTCAAGCCCGCTGCCGCCTCGCCGCACCTCCTCCGGCACCGCGGCCGGGCCGTCGTCTTCGACTCGGTCGAGGACTTCCACGCCCGCGTCGACGACCCGGACCTCGACGTCGACGAGGACAGCGTCCTCGTCCTGCGCGGCTGCGGGCCGAAGGGCTACCCGGGCATGCCGGAGGTCGCCAACCTGCCCCTGCCCGCCAAGCTCCTCGCGCGCGGGGTGCGCGACATGGTCCGCGTCTGCGACGGCCGGATGAGCGGGACGGCGTACGGCACCGTCGTCCTCCACGTCGCCCCCGAGGCGGCCGCCGGCGGGCCGCTGGCCAAGGTGCGCACCGGTGACGTCGTCCGCCTCGACGTCCCCGGCCGCCGCATCGACGTCGAGGTCGACGACGCCGAGCTCGCTGCGCGGGAACCGGATCCGGCGACCGTGGCCGCCTACGCGCGGCCGACACGGGGCTGGGAGCGGCTCTACGTCGAGCACGTCCTCCAGGCCGACACGGGGGCCGACCTCGACTTCCTCGTCGGCTCGAGCGGGTCGGCGGTGGCCCGTGAGTCGCACTGAGGTGAGCGGTCCCGGCACCGTGCGCGTCGAGACCCTGACCGCCGACGACTGGCGGCTGCTGCGCCGGCTGCGGGTCGACGCGCTGCGCGACAGCCCCGCGTCCTTCGTCGGATCCCCCGACGCCGAGTCGGCCGTGCCCGAGGACGAGTGGCGCCGGCGCGCCGGTCGCGGCTGGGCCGTGGCCCGGAGCACGGAGCGGACCTCGGAGGGTGACGACGACGCCGTCGCCGTCTTCCAGGTGTCCAGCGCCCCGGAGGAGTTCGGCGCCGACTGCTGGGTGAGCGGGTGGTGGGTCGCGCCGGCCGCCCGCGGTGCCGGGGTGACCCGGACGATGCTCCGCTGGCTCGACGAGGAGTGCGCGCGCCGCGGCTGGCGGGTGCAGGGCCTCGGGGTCTGGGCCGACAACACCGCTGCCCTCGCCGCCTTCGGCCGGCTCGGCTTCACGGCGGCCGGCGACGTCATGGTCAGCGAGCGGTACGCGGGCCGGCTGTGGTGGCGCATGCTCCGCGAGAGCGCGTGACGGCGGCGGAGCCGGCCGGCGGCGTCGCGGCGTTGCTCGCCCGGCTCCCCGAGGGGACGAGCGAGGTCCGCTACCGCGGCCGGCGCTGGTCGGTGACCCGGACGGTCCTCCTCCATGGCCGGGTCGAGAAGCTCTGGGCCGAGGAGCTCGGCGGGACGGCGTACGTGAGCGCCAACCTCTACCTCGCGTCCTCCGGGGAGCGCTTCCGCCCGTGCGAGATGCCCGACGAGGTGGTGCTCGACTTCCTGCGCGGGTGGGCCCGGTGACCGGCACCCCGGACCTGCCGCTCGCACCGCTGCTGCCCCGTCTCGTGAGGACGCTCGAGAGCGCCGGGACGGCGGTGCTCGTCGCCCCGCCCGGCACGGGCAAGACGCCGCTCGTCCCGCTCGCCCTCGCCGGCCTGCTCGACGACGTCGACGCGGGAGTCGAGGCAGGCGACGGAGCGGGGGACGACGTCGGGCGGGTCGTCGTCGCCGAGCCCCGCCGGCTCGCCGCCCGGGCGGCCGCCCGCCGGATGGCGACGCTGCTCGGCGAGCCGGTCGGCCACCGGGTCGGGTTCAGCGTCCGCGGCGAGAGCCGCGTCGGCGCGCGGACCCGGGTCGAGGTCGTCACGACCGGCCTGCTCGTCCAGCGCCTGCTCGCCGACCCCGAGCTCGCCGGCACGGGCACCGTCGTCCTCGACGAGGTCCACGAGCGGCACGTCGACAGCGACCTCGCCCTGGCCTTCTGCCTCGACGTCCGCGCGACGATCCGGCCCGACCTGCGCCTGCTCGCGACGTCGGCGACCGCGGACGCCGCCCGGCTCGCGGAGGTGCTCGGCGGCCCGTCCGCGGACGGCGGCCGGCCGGCACCGGTCGTCGAGGCCGCGGGCGTGCTCCACCCCGTCGAGCCGGTGTGGTGCCCGCCGCCGCCCGGCATCCCGCCGCCGCACGGCATCCGGGTCGACCCGCGGCTGCTCGACCACGTCGCCGCCGTCGTCCGGCGCGCCCTCGCCGAACGGGCCGGGGACGTGCTCGTCTTCCTCCCCGGGACCGGCGAGATCGGCTCCGTCGCAGGCCGGTTGGCCGGGCTGCCGGACGTCGCGGTGGTGCCGCTGCACGGCCGCCTGCCCGCGGACGCGCAGGACGAGGCGTTGCGCCCGAGGGCGGCCGGCCGCCGGGTCGTGCTGTCCACGTCCGTCGCGGAGAGCAGCGTGACCGTCCCCGGCGTCCGCGTCGTCGTCGACGCCGGCCTCGTCCGCGGCCCGCGCACCGACCTCGCCCGGGGTCTCGACGCGCTCGTCACCGGCCGGGTGTCCCGGTCCGTGGCGACCCAGCGGGCCGGCCGCGCCGGGCGCGAGGCGCCGGGCACCGTCTACCGGTGCTGGTCGGCCGCCGAGCACGACCGGCTGCCCGCCCAGCCCGAGCCCGAGGTGCTCACCGCCGACCTCACGCCGACCGCGCTCCGCCTGGCCTGCTGGGGCGCCCC
>JBQGCR010000396.1:0-5135 GCA_052038585.1 Kineosporiaceae bacterium | reverse complement strand
GTCGAGCGTCGACTCGCCGCGGACGACCTGGAAGTACGTCGGCACGAGGAGCAGCCCGCCGAAGAACGCGGCGCCGAAGAGGAACATCGTCGTCGTCGCGCTGCGCAGGTTGCGGTTGCGGAACAGCCGCAGGTCGAGCAGGGGATGCGCCGGCCGGAACGTGTGGAAGACGAACGCGACCATGAGCACGAGCCCGGCGGCCATCGTCACGTAGACCCGCGGGTCGTTCACCGTGCCCTTCTCCGGGATCGAGCTGATCCCGAAGAGGAACAGCGCGAGCCCGGGGGACATGAGCGCCACGCCGAGCACGTCGAGCGCCTCGGACGGCTGGGCCGAGTCGGCGGGCAGGGCGAACCACGCGTAGCCGAGCGCGACCGCGCCGATCGGCAGGTTGATGAGGAAGATCCAGTGCCACGAGACGCTGTCGATGAGCCAGCCGCCGAGGATCGGGCCGCAGATCGGGCCCAGGAGCATCGGCACGCCGAGGATGGCCATGAGCCGGCCCATCCGCGCCGGCCCGGCCGCCCTCGTCATGATCGTCATGCCGAGCGGCATGAGCATGCCGCCGCCGAGCCCCTGGAGCACGCGGAAGCCGATGAGCATCTCGATGCTCGTCGCGGCCGCGCAGAGCACCGAGCCGGCCGTGAAGAGGACGAGCGCGAGCATGTAGAGGCGCTTGGTGCCGAACCGGTCGGCCGCCCAGCCGGTCAGCGGGATGACCGTCGCCAGCGCGAGGGTGTAGGCGGTGACCGTCCAGGCGACCGTGGAGTACGCGACGGGCGCGTCCGCGCTCTCGGCGAAGACGGTCTGGAAGGTCGGCAGGGCGACGTTGACGACGGTGATGTCGAGGATCGACATGATCGCGCCGAGGACGACGACGCCCGCCACCTTGAGCACGGCGGCGTCGATCTTCTCGGGGTACACGACCGGGGCTGGGACTGACACGGGGCACCTTCCGGGGGTGAACGGTCGCCGGCGAACGGCTGGGGGACGACGGTGTCCACGGCGACGGACGCAGACTACCGACGTCGGCAAGCGGGTTTCGGTCCTTGACCGGCAGGGCCGGACCGGGTGCCGCGCCGGGCGACACGCCGTCCGCGCTGGGACGTCCCCGGCGGTGGCCGCGGCTGTCGGACCCGGCACCTAGACTCGACCTCGCACCGGCCGGCTCCCCGGCGGCGCGACCCCGCCGTCGCCCGCCGCCCTTCCCCCGAGGAGCCGCCGGTCGACCGCCCGTCCGTCCTCGGCCGCAGGAGGCGTCCCATGCCGTCGGCATCCGACTCGTTCGTGCACCTGCACGTGCACACCGAGTACTCGATGCTCGACGGGGCGGCGAAGATCGACGACCTCTTCGCCGAGGCGGCCCGGATGGGGATGCCCGCGGTCGCGACGACCGACCACGGCTTCGTCTTCGGCGCCTACGAGTTCTGGCGCAAGGCCAAGAAGTACGGCGTCAAGCCGATCATCGGCGTCGAGGCCTACCTCACCCCGGGCACGGCCCGGCAGGACCGCACCCGCGTGCGCTGGGGCGACGGCGGGGAGGACGACGTCTCGGGCACCGGCGCGTACACGCACATGACGCTGCTGGCGCGCACGACCGGCGGCATGCACAACCTCTTCCGGATGGCGTCCCTCGCGAGCATCGAGGGGCACTTCTACAAGCCCCGCATGGACCGCGAGCTGCTGTCCACCTACGGCGACGGGCTCATCGCGACGACCGGCTGCCCGTCGGGCGAGGTGCAGACGAAGCTGCGGCTCGGCCAGTACGACGCCGCCCGCGAGGCCGCCGCGGACTTCCGCGACATCTTCGGCGCCGAGAACTTCTACTGCGAGCTCATGGACCACGGGCTCGGCATCGAGCGCCGCGTCCAGAAGGACCTGCTGCGCCTCGCGCGGGACCTGAACCTGCCGCTCGTCGCGACGAACGACCTGCACTACACCAAGGCCGAGGACGCCCAGGCGCACGCGGTGCTCCTGTGCGTGCAGTCCGGGTCCACCCTCGCCGACCCCAAGCGGTTCAAGTTCGACGCCGACGACTTCTACCTCAAGAGCCCGCAGGAGATGCGCCACCTGTGGCGCGAGCTGCCCGAGGCGTGCGACAACACCCTGCTCATCGCCGAGCGCTGCGAGACCGAGTTCACCGAGTCGGTCGGCAAGTTCATGCCGAACTTCCCGTGCCCGCCGGGCGAGAACGAGGAGTCCTGGTTCGTCAAGGAGGTCGAGGCGGGCCTGCACCGCCGCTTCCCCGGCGGCGTCCCGGACCGTGTGCGCGAGCAGGCGAAGTACGAGATCGAGGTCATCACGAGCAAGGGCTACGCCGGGTACTTCCTCGTCGTCGCCGACTTCATCAACTGGGCCAAGGACAACGGGATCCGGGTCGGCCCGGGCCGCGGCTCCGGCGCCGGCTCGATGGCCGCCTACGTCATGGGCATCACCGACCTCGACCCGCTCCAGCACGGCCTGATCTTCGAGCGGTTCCTCAACCCCGAGCGCATGTCGATGCCGGACTTCGACGTCGACTTCGACGAGCGCCGGCGGGGCGAGGTCATCAAGTACGTCACGGAGAAGTACGGCGACGACCGCGTCGCCCAGATCGTCACGTACGGCACGATCAAGGCCAAGCAGGCGCTCAAGGACGCCAGCCGCGTCCTCGGCTACCCCTTCGCGATGGGCGAGCGGCTGACGAAGGCGATGCCGCCCGCCGTCATGGGCAAGGACATCCCGCTGTCCGGGATCTTCGACCCCGAGCACAAGCGGTACCACGAGGCCGGCGAGTTCCGGGAGCTGCACGCCTCCGACCCCGAGGTGCAGAAGGTCGTCGCGACCGCCCGCGGGCTGGAGAACCTCAAGCGGCAGTGGGGCGTCCACGCCGCCGGCGTCATCATGTCGAGCGAGCCGCTGCTCGACGTCATCCCGATCATGCGCCGCGAGCAGGACGGCCAGATCATCACCCAGTTCGACTACCCGTCCTGCGAGGAGCTCGGCCTCGTCAAGATGGACTTCCTGGGGCTGCGCAACCTCACGATCCTCGACGACGCCCTGAACAACATCGTCCTCAACGGCAAGCCGCCGATCGAGGTCGAGAAGCTCACCCTCGACGACCCCGCGACGTACGCGCTGCTCGGCCGCGGCGAGACCCTCGGCGTCTTCCAGTTCGACGGCGGGCCGATGCGCGCCCTGCTGCGGCTCATGCAGCCGGACAACTTCGAGGACATCTCCGCCGTCGGCGCGCTCTACCGGCCGGGTCCCATGGGCGCGGGCTCCCACACGAACTACGCGCTGCGCAAGAACGGCCAGCAGCCGATCACGCCGATCCACCCCGAGCTCGCCGAGCCCCTCGCGGACGTCCTCGGCACGACCTACGGCCTGATCGTGTACCAGGAGCAGGTCATGGCCATCGCGCAGAAGGTCGCCGGGTACACGCTCGGCAAGGCCGACCTCCTGCGGCGCGCGATGGGCAAGAAGAAGCGCGAGGTGCTCGACGCCGAGTTCGTCGGCTTCGAGGCCGGCATGAAGGAGAACGGGTTCTCCTCCGAGGCGGTCAAGACGCTGTGGGACATCCTCGTCCCGTTCTCGGACTACGCGTTCAACAAGGCGCACAGCGCCGCGTACGGCCTCGTCTCGTACTGGACGGCCTACCTCAAGGCGAACTACCCGGCCGAGTACATGGCCGCGGTCCTCACGAGCGTGCGCGACGACAAGGACAAGTCCGCGCTCTACCTCAACGAGTGCCGGCGGATGGGCATCAAGGTGCTCCCGCCGGACGTCAACGCCTCCGACGCGAACTTCACCCCGGTCGGCACCGACATCCGCTTCGGGCTCACCGCGATCCGCAACGTCGGCGCGAACGTCGTCGAGGCGATCGTCGCGACCCGCAAGGAGAAGGGCGCCTACGCCTCGTTCGAGGACTTCCTGCGCAAGGTGCCGGTCGTCGTGTGCAACAAGCGGACGATCGAGTCGCTCATCAAGGCCGGCGCGTTCGACACGCTCGGCGAGTCCCGCCGCGGGCTCGTCCACGTCCACGAGCAGGCCGTCGACGCCGTCGTGTCGGACAAGCGGCAGGAGGCGATGGGCCAGGACTCCCTCTTCGGTGCGCTCATGGGCGGCGACGCCCCGACGCTGTCCGTCGTCCCGCCGGTGCCGACGGGGGAGTGGGACAAGCAGACCCTGCTGTCGAGCGAGCGGGAGATGCTCGGCCTCTACGTCTCCGACCACCCGCTCTTCGGGGTCGAGCACATCCTCAGCCGGGCCGCCGACTGCTCGATCGCGGCGCTGACGGCCGACGACAGCCGCCCCGACGGCGCGAACGTGACGATCGCCGGGATGATCAGCTCGCTGCAGCTGAAGATGACGAAGCAGGGCAAGCCGTGGGCGCTCGCGAGCGTCGAGGACCTCGACGGCGCGATCGAGGTGCTCTTCTTCCCGCAGACGTACGAGACGGTGCGGCACGTCCTCGCGACGGACCTCATCGTCGTCGTCCGCGGCCGGGTCAACCGGCGCGACGACGTCCCGACGATCTACGCGCAGGAGCTCACGCTGCCCGACCTCGACGAGGGCACGTCCGGCCCCGTCGTCGTCTCGATGCCGGTCATGCGGTGCACCCCGCCGGTCGTCGAGCGGCTCAAGGACGTCCTCGCGACCCACCCGGGCTCGAGCGAGGTGCACCTGCGCCTGGTCAAGCCGGGGCGGACGACGACGATGAAGCTCGCCGACGGTCTGCGGGTCACCCCGTCGCCGGCGCTCTTCGGTGACCTCAAGGCGCTGCTCGGACCCTCCTGCCTCGTGTGAGTGACGCAGGTCACCGGCGCGGCCGCGGTTGACGTCGGTCGGTTACAGCCCGGCTGTCGGTGGGCCGACCTAGAGTCTGCGACGGCCCGGGCGTCCCCGGGCCGCAGGACCAGTGACGCCCGTCGTCACCGCCCGGGGGAGGACCCGACCGTGAGCCAGCCGACGCCCGACCACGCCGACGTGCCGCCGGAGCGGGGTCCGTCCGAGAACGTGTGGGCCCCGCCCACCCACCGCGAGGTCATCGACGAGCACGGGTCGGCCGTGACGCTGCCGGCCACTGACGCGCCGGCCGGCTCCGTCTCCCCGCGGCGCCGACGCCCCGGCGGCGCCGCACCGGCCTCGTCGTC